>NZ_JBSWXU010000014.1:0-64454 GCF_056160785.1 Mycobacterium sp. ABE4_509
CGAACGCCGCGCGCGCCTGGAACTCAACGCCCAAGCCGAACGCGACCACCAAGCCTGGCTCGCAGCAACCTACGAACCGCCACCCTTCTGAACAGCTCGGCATCCACCCCACACCGCGTTCACCAGCGCGGCCACTCCGTCTTCGCCCAGCGGGGCCATCCCGAACATCAGCCGGTAGTAGGGCGGGGACACCAACGCATCCACGGCGACTTCGACGTCGGTGTCGGCCGGCAACTCCCCGGCGGACACGGCGTCGCGCAACGTCACCGCCACCGCGGCCCGGCGCGGCGTGATCCACTGCTCCATCAGCGCACGTTCGACCGCGGGATCGGATGCCGAGGCTGCGATCGCATTGCGTAGCAGCGGCCCGACGGCAGGGTCGGCGAGGATGCCGAACAACGCGCCGACGTGATGGATCAGCGCCTGCACCGTGGTGCTTCCGGGCGGGCGCACAATCGATTCGCGAACCTGGTCGAGCAGCCCCTCGAGCACGATCGCCGCCGCCGAGGGCCACCACTTGTAGATCGTCGTGCGGCTCACCTGGGCTCGTTTGGCGATCGCATCCACCGTGGTCGACGATCCGCCGTCGAGGGCGAGGTCCGCGGCCGCACGCAGGATCTTCTCGCGGACGGCCGCGCTGCGCGGACGGCCGCGCCGGACCGGTTGTCGGCTGGCCACCGGACCAGCCTATTGCCGGCCCTCGCGCAGCCCCACCCCCACCAGCACCAGGCACGCCAGCGCGGCCGGCGCTCCGAAGCCGAACATCACCGGATAGCTCATCAGATCCGGCCGGTGTCCGAACAGGAAGGCCAACGCAGCCGGCACGGCGAACCCGAGGTAGCTGACCGAGTAGAAGACGGCGGTCAGGCCGGCGAGATCGTCCGGGCCCGCCATCTGCTGGATCTCCTGCAGCCCGGCCAGCAACGCCATTCCGTAGCCCGCTCCCAGGACGGCGGCGGCCAGCAGGGCCGAGGCGATCGTCAGCACGGTGGCCGCCCAGGCGGCGGTCGCCATGCCGGCGGCCAGGAGCACCAGCGCCGTTCGCACGCCGCCACCCATCCGCCGGGCGAGGTGCTGGACGGTGAAGCCGACACCGAGGGTGACCACGCACAGCAGCCCGGAGAACGCGATGGGAGCCGCTGCGGCGCGTTCGGCCATCAACGCGGGCAGCACCGCGTAGGCCGACGCGCCGGCACCGAACACCCACGGTGCGACCGGGACGACGACGAGCAGGAAGCGGCGACGCAGGTGCGGCCGAATCGCCAGATCGGCCCGCACGTCCGTCCAACGCGGCCGGACAGGTGTGGGCCGCTGCCGCGTCTCGGGCACCGCGGTGAGCACCGCCGCGGCGGCCAGCGCCAGCACGACGTTGACCGCATAGGGCAGCACCGTCGGCGCCGGCGCCCATTGAGCCAGCGCGCCGGCCAGGCCGGCGCCGAGGCCGAAACCGGCGGTCAGGCTCATCGCCGCGCGCCGTGCTCCCCCTTCGCCGTCACCCCAGGGCGGACCGGACAGCTCCTTGAGCCAACTGCCGCCGACGGCCATGGCCAGACCGAGTGCCAGGCCGCTGAAGATCCGGCCGAGCGCCAGGGTGAGCGCGGAGTCCTGGCCGAGGGCCAGGATGGTCGATCCGGCCGCAGCCAGCAGCGGCGCCGGCAGCATCAGCGCTCGCCGGCCGAGCCGGTCGGACAGTGCGCCACCGATCAGCAGCGCGGGCACGATGCCCAGCACGTAGGCGAACAGCAGCAGGTCGACGGTCAGCGGCGAGAACGCGGGGTTGGCCCGGTACATGACCAGCAGCGGGGTGAACTCGTTGCCTCCCCAGGCGATGGCGAAGGTCGCCGCGGCGACCGCCTGCCAGGGATGGGCGCCGCGCCGGACGGCGGCAGGGCCGCCCGGGCGGGGCTGCCGGATCACTACATTACTGAACACTCTGTCCACTATAAATGGGGGTGTGGACGGGCGGACAGCGGGTATCCGGCCCGGTGAGGGTATTTGGTCACTTCTTGTGCAGGTGAGCGCGCATCGGATTGCGTCGCGACGGCGGAAAACTGTAACGTGTTCTAGTTAGAAGCCAAGAACGGGAGGCCCGAGTGAGCACCGAGTCAGCTACGGGAACCGCGAATATTCGCGAGATCGACACCGGCACTCTGCCCGACCGGTACGCCAGGGGCTGGCACTGCCTGGGCCCGGTCAAGAACTTCCGGGACGGTAAGCCGCACGGGGTCGAGATCTTCGGCACCAAGCTGGTCGTCTTCGCCGATTCCCAGGGGGAACTGCAGATCCTCGACGGATACTGCCGGCACATGGGCGGCAATCTCGCCCAGGGCGAGATCAAGGGCGACGAGGTCGCCTGCCCGTTCCACGACTGGCGCTGGGGCGGCGACGGCAAGTGCAAGCTGGTGCCCTACGCCAAGCGCACACCGCGCCTGGCCCGCACCCGGGCCTGGCACACCGACGTCCGCGGCGGCCTGCTGTTCGTCTGGAACGACCACGAGGGCAACCCTCCCCAGGAAGAGGTCCGCATCCCCGAGATCCCCGAGTGGGCCAGCGGCGAGTGGACCGACTGGAAGTGGAACACGATGCTCATCGAGGGCAGCAACTGCCGCGAGATCATCGACAACGTCACCGACATGGCGCACTTCTTCTACATCCACTTCGGGCTGCCGACGTACTTCAAGAACGTATTCGAGGGCCACATCGCCAGCCAGTACCTGCACAACGTCGGCCGGCCCGACGTCAACGACATGGGCACCGCCTACGGCGACGCCTCGCTGGACTCCGAGGCGAGCTACTTCGGCCCGTCGTTCATGATCAACTGGCTGCACAACAAGTACGGCGACTTCAAGGCCGAGTCGATCCTGATCAACTGCCACTACCCGGTGACCCAGGACTCGTTCGTGCTGCAGTGGGGCGTCATCGTCGAGAAGCCCAAGGGCCTGGACGACAAGACCACCGAGAAACTGGCGACCGCGTTCACCGACGGGGTCAGCAAGGGCTTCCTGCAGGACGTCGAGATCTGGAAGCACAAGACCCGCATCGACAACCCGCTACTGGTCGAGGAGGACGGCGCGGTCTACCAGATGCGGCGCTGGTACCAGCAGTTCTATGTCGACGTCGCCGATGTCACCCCGGAGATGACCGATCGGTTCGAGATGGAGGTCGACACCACCGTCGCCAACCAGAAATGGCAGGTCGAAGTCGAGGAGAACCTCAAGGCCCGCGACACCGAACAGGCCGACGAACCGTCCGAGGTGTCCCAGACGTGAGCCCGCGGCAGCCGCCCGACGTCGACCGGTTGGCCCGGTCGATGCTGCTGCTGCACGGCGGTCACGACGACGATCACGACCACGGCGGCCAGAACGGTGACGGCGGCGGAACCTGGCGCAAGGCACCCGATTTCGCCTCCGACCCGGACCGCGCGGCGGCGGTGGCCGAGAGCACGAGCCGGGACCGGGAGAGGTATCTGACCTCCGGGCTGGCCGACGTCGATTGCCGGCACTGCCACGTCTCGGTCCGGGTGAAGAAGCTCGGCCCGACCCACACCTCTGTGCAGTGGAGCACCGAGGCCACCCAGCGCTGCGCCTACTTCGCCGAGATCCGTGAAGCCGGCGGCGATCCCGCCCGGGAACGGGCCTGCCCGCGGTTGTCCGACAGCATCCGGCACGCCGTGGCCGAAGGATGCCTGGAGGAGTACTCCAGCGCTCCGTCACCGGGCGACGGCTGAGGCCCGAGGGGCCGCCGCCGAGGCTCAGTCCGGCCGGCAGTTGTCCGGCGCGTGCGCTCCGGCGACGACGAAGTCCGAGCATGTCATGAGCCGGTCGTTGCCATGACCGGCCAGGAATCCGACCAGCGCCACCACTGCGACCAGAACCACCACGCCGGCCTTCTGCCGCCGATGGGCGGGCGTGGTGAGCTCCGGATAGAAGAGTTCGAACAGCAGGCGCAACGTGAGCGGCACCGAAACCACGACGATCACGACGGCCACCCAGGCGAACACCGGCCGATCGAGCGCGTCGCTGGTCGACCCGTTCAGTAACACCGCCGCGAGCAGCCAGCCAAGCGGAGCCGACAGCGCCAGACCGGTCACCCAGTTGCCGACCGTGCCGAAGGGCCGGTAGACCACGGTGAGCGCGACCAGTATCGCCGAGGCCACCACGAGCGAGAAGATGTCGTCATAGAAGACCGTCCCGTAGGCGCCCAGGTTGAACGCCAGCGGCCAGGTGAGCAGCCCGACCAACAGGCTGGTCACCGCGACAGGCCCGGCGATGCCGAGTACCGGCGGCTGTTCGGCCATCTGCTCAGCGTTTCACACTGCGGCCGGCCCGTCGTGAAATCCCGCGCTACAGGCCCCTGAACCGCTCGGCCACCTGCTCGTCGGTCAGGCCGTAGTCGGTCAGCGAGTAGGTGTGTTTCGGCGCGCGGGGACCCTGTTTGCTCGCCTCGTCACTGGCCTGCATCGCCGCCCGCGCATCCCCGGTCATCGGGATCCCGAAGTGCCGGTAGATCGCCTCCACCGAGGCCACCGGGTCGGCGATCAGGTCGAAGTAGTCCATGTCGTAGAACTGGGCCGGGTCGTGTTGCGCGCGAACCCCGTTGAACCGCTCCAGCCCGCGTGACCAGGTCTCCAGGGAGTCCGCCCCGATCGTGTCGCCGACGAACACGTTCGACCATCCCTCGGTGGTGTGCTGGGCCAGCGAGCACATCGAGGCCATGATCGTCTCAGCCGGACGGTGGCACTGGATCACCAACGCATCGGGATAGGTCGCCAGCAGCGCGTCCAGTGCGAACAGGTGGCTGGGATTCTTGAGCACCCACCGCTTGTCGGTGTCGTTGAGCCCGATCAACTGCAGATTGCGCCGGTGGCGCCGGTACGGACGCGTCCAGTCCTGTTGGGCAAGCCACCGGGAGTAGGTCGGCACGTGGGCCAGCGTCTCGTAGGACACCGAGTGCAGCGATTGGCGCAGCAGCTGCCAGCACTCCTCGACCTCGTCGGCGGTCATGTAGTGCAGGCCGGTGTAGTCCGGATTCTCGTTGTGGGCCTTGGTGAACTGGGCATCGAGCTGGGCGAAAACCGGATTGTCCGCCCAGGTTTCGCGGGGCGGGCGCGGCTGCGGATACTCCGCGAGCCACAGCTCGAGCCCCTGATGGCGCGGATCGGCGGCCAGCAGCCGATGCAGCGCCGTCGTACCGGTCCGCGGCAGGCCGGTGACGAAGATCGGCCGTTCGATCGCCACGTCGGCGTGTTCGGGATACTGCTTGAACGCCGCCTCCGAGACCAACCGGGCGACCAGTGCGTTGCGCACGAAGAACCGGTTCATCTTGCTGCCGAACTCGGTCAGGTCGGCGTCTCTGGCGTAGGAGTCGAGCAGCACCGCGAGCGCTTCGCGGTAGTTGTCGTCATCGCTGCCGAAATCGTCGAGGCCGCAGGCCTTGGTGGCCGAGGCGTGCAGATCCTCGACGGTGCCCACATCGGTGCGCGCTGCCATCAGGCCTTGTACTCCCCGCAGTTGACGTCGAGAGCCTGGCCGGTGATGCCGCTGGAGAGGTCACTGGCCATGAACAGGATCGCCGAGGCGACCTCGTCCTCGGTGGGCAACCGTTTGAGGTCCGACGCCGCAGCGGTCGCCTTGTAGATCTCGTCGACCGTGGTGCCGTACTTGCCGGCCTGGTGGGTGAAGTAGCTCTCCAGGGTCCCGCCCCAGATGTAGCCCGGCAGAATGGAGTTCACCCGGATGCCCTGCTCACCGAGCTCGGTCGCCAGTGACTGCGACATCGCCAGCAGCGCCGACTTCGCCATCTTGTAGGCGCCGTACTTGGCCTGCGAGTGCCGCACCACCATCGAGTTCACGTTGACCACCGACCCGTTGGCCTCCGCCAGCGCGGGGGTGAATCCCTGGATCATCCGCAGGGCACCGAACACGGTCAGCTCGATGGCCTCGCGCATGTGCTCGAAGGTGGTGTTGGCCAACGGCTTCATCGACGGCACCCGGAAGGCGTTGTTGATCAGTACGTCGACCCTGCCGTAGGCCTCGAGCGTCTGGTCCACCAGGTTGGCCACCTGCGCCTCGTCGGTGATGTCGGTGCCCACCGACACCGCGCGCCGGCCCAGATCGGTGATCTGCTTGGCCACGTCGTCGAGGCGTTCCACGGTGCGGGCCGCCAGCACGAGATCCGCGCCGGCCTGCGCGCACCGGCGCGCGAGCGTGGTGCCCAGCGCCGGGCCGACACCACTGATGACCACGACCTTGCCGTCGAGAAGTCCCGCTCGTGTGCCGCTCATGACCTATCCCACCATCCTGTCGGCGATCTGCTTTTGGCGCAGCGCAATTCGCGCCCGCCAGTCCTGTTCGGAGATCTTGTTGGCCTCGTAGTAGGGCAGCGCGGCGGCCACCTTGTCGATGTCGAGCACCTCGACCGACGGGCCGTCGGCCGCGGTCATCTCGCGGGACAGACGTTGCCACCGGAACTGCAGGTAGCCCTTGCGGTGGCCGAGGGTCTCACACCAGTTGGCGACGCCAGGATTGGCGTCGGAGACGACGATGCGGATGTTGCCATCCGGATCGGGCTGGGCCTGGGTGCCGTTCAGCGAGGTCTGGTGGTTGATGTAGTCCAGCGAGATGTACCACAGGCTGCCCAGCTGAAATCCCATGTACGGGGCGTCGGACACCGGGACGGTGATGACCATCGCCTGGTCCGGGTTCAGGTCGAAGTGCCCGACCGACGAGTACTGGGTGGCCAGCCCACCGGGGGTCAGCCGCGGTGCGACCATCGTGTTGACCGGCAGGTTGTTGTAGAACCACTGCGGGAACTGCAGCCAGGTCTTGACCCGCTGGACGAGTTGTTTGGCGGCCACGGCGTAGCGCTTCTCGATCAGTTCCCTGGTCAGTGCCGGCGGGGCGGTGCCGGCGGTGTCGGTTCGCGCGACGCTGATGAAGCCGCGGCGCGCCGACCAGTCGTTGTACACCTCACGAACCAGCAGTTGCGACGGGCTGTTCGGGGTGATGCGCCACTCGAACGAGCCGTCGGCGGCGATGTCGAGTTCGCGGTCGTCGAACGCGGCCTGGCTGACCGGGACGTTGTCGTCGGTGTAGTCGCCGCCGAGCATCTGGAAGCTCAGGTCGGTGGTGGTGCCGCGCACCCCGGTGACCACGTACTCGTGGCCGGGCTGCACCCGGGTGCCGAAGTAGAGGGTGTCCGGGTTGTCCAGGCCCATCTTGGTGAACGGTCCGGTGCCGGACTGCATGAAGGGGTGGTCCCGGTCGTAGTCGAAGGCCAGATGGGTGCATGCCGAGATGCATCCGGCGAGGTATTGCAGCCCCTCGAGCAGGTCTGCCTCGGATTCGATGAACGGCGCGGCCGCGACGAGGCCCTCCGCCTCGGCGATGGCCTCTGCCAACGGCTGTGAGTACATGCGGCGAATGCCTCCACGGTTCAATATTGGACCGGACTGGTAGAGTTTCCGACCTGACACTAGAACGCGTTCTAGTGGGAGTCAACGTCGCTGAGAGGGCTGCGCAGATGAGCGGTCGGGCGTCACCACCGACACAGCGGGTCGTCGACCTGCTGGACTTCCTGGCGCGCCACCCGCACGACCGGTTCGGGATCTCCGAACTGGCCCGCCGGACCGGGCAGAGCAAGCCGACGTGTCTGGGCATCGCCGCCACGCTGGCCGAGTCGGGCTACCTCGTACGCGATGCGGTGGACAAGACCTACCGGCTCGGACCGTCGCTGATCTCGCTCGGCCACACCGCGCAGGAGTCGATGCGGGTCGGCCCGCCGGCCCGTGACGAGCTACGCAGACTGTCCGCCGAGTTCGAGATGACCGCCGCACTGTCGGCCGTCATCGACGACCGCATCACGGTGCTGGAACTGGTCGGCCCGCCCGGCGCCGACGCCGGCGTCCGGATCGGCCAGAGCTACCCGTTCGCTCCCCCGGTCGGCCTGATGTTCGTGCTGTGGGACGACGCCGCCCTGCGCGACTGGCTCGCACGGGAACCCACGGTCGGCCTGCGCACCGGGACCGACCGGCTCGACCTGGTGGTCGCCGAATGCCGGCAGACCGGGTATCTGGTGGAGCGGCTGACACCGGGCGGGCGACGGCTCTACGCGTTGATGGCCGGGGTGTCGGCCACTCTGCCCGACGAACTGCGCGCACTGCTGGGCGAACTCGTCTCCGACATCGGCGAGCGGGTGTACCTGCGCTCCGACGACGACCGGCAGGCCGATGTCCGCCACGACATCAGCGTGATCTCCGCCCCCGTCTACGACCACTACCGACGCCAGATCATGGTGGCGTCGCTGCATATCGGGCAACCGCTGGGCGACGGCGAGATCGACGCCCGGGCCCTCGCGGTGGTGGCGACAGCCGATGCGGTCACCGCGGCGCTGGGCGGTGTGAAGCCGGTCAGCTGACACTGGCCAAGGCGAACGGCAGCACCTCCGGAGCGCCGGCGGCCCGCACGGCGCGCGCGGCCATCGTCAACGTCCACCCGGTGTCGGTCATGTCGTCGACCAGCAGCACCGGCCCGTCGAACACACGATCCGGCGCCGCCCACGAGCCGTGCAGGGCGGCCACCCGGTAGGCCGAGTTGGCCGCGGTCACCGGCCTGCGCTGCGGCGCGTAGTGCAGCGTGCCCAGATCGGTGAGCCGCCCCAGCTCGGCCAGCCTGCGGGCCAACGACGAGATCAGCACCGGATGGGTGTCGGAGTCCATCGCCAGCACCGCGGTCGGGCGGGTGTCCCATTCCCACGACGCCAGCACCTTGACGGCCGCTGCGACCACATCGTCGGGCACCTCGGTGTCCTCGTCGCCGAGTAGCCGCCGCAGCCGGGCGCCCCAGCCCAGATCCGTCAGCCGGCCGATGACCCGCCCCGGCACGGGGCCGTCGGTGATCCGTCCGGACAGTTCGACCCCCAGCTTCGCCAGCCCGGACGGCCACTGCTTGCGCGGGCTGATCTCCACGCCGGGGCGCATCAACCGGTCCCGGGCGTCGGCGGCGGCCGCGGCGTCGACATCGCCGCCGAACCTGGTCCCGGTGCAGTTGTCGCAACGGCCGCATCGCTCCTCGGCCCCGAGCTCGGGGTCGTCGAGCTGGCGGCGCAGGAAGGCCATCCGGCAGTCGCCGGTCGCCTGGTAGTCGAGCATCGCCTGCTGCTCGCGCCGGCGCGCCTCCTCCAGCGTGCGGTAGCGCGGTTCGTCGTACTCCCACGGCACCCCGGTGCCGATCCAGCCGCCCTTGACCCGCTTGACCGCACCGTCGACGTCGAGCACCTTGAGCACCATCTCCAGCCGCGACCGGCCGAGGTCGACGAGCGGCTCGAGCGCCGGGGTGGATTGTGGCCGGTCCGGCTCGAGTGCGCCGATCACGCTGCGCACCATCGATTCCGACGGAAAGGCGACCGAGGAGAAGTACCGCCAGACATCCTGGTCCTCGCGGCCCGGCAGCAGCACCACCTCGGCGCTCGAGGTCGACCGGCCGGCGCGCCCGACCTGCTGGTAGTAGGCGATCGGCGACGACGGGGCGCCCAGATGCACGACGAAGCCGAGATCGGGCTTGTCGAAACCCATCCCGAGGGCAGACGTCGCGATCAGTGCTTTGACCCGATTGTCGAGCAGGTCGGACTCGAGCTGTTCGCGTTCAGCGGCCTCGGTGGCGCCGGTGTAGGAGGCGACCTGATGTCCGTGTTCGCGCAACAGCGCCGCCACATCGTGGGCCTGGGCGACGGTCAGCGTGTAGACGATCCCGGAACCCGGTAGCGCGTCGAGGTGGGTGGCCAGCCAGGCCGCCCGCTGGGCGGGGTTACCCGCCTGAACCACCGACAGCCGCAACGATTCCCGGTCCAGCCCGCCGCGCAGTACCAGCGTGTCTGCCCGGGTGTCGGTACCCCCGACGCCGAGCTGGGCGGCGACATCGGCGACCACGCGGTCGTTCGCGGTGGCGGTGGTGGCCAGCACCGGAACGTCGGAGCCCAGTTCGGCGACCAGGGCGCGGATGCGCCGGTAGTCGGGACGGAAGTCGTGGCCCCAGTCAGACACACAGTGCGCCTCGTCCACCACCACCAGCCCGGCGTCGCGGGCCAGTGCCGGCAGCACCTCGTCGCGGAAGTCCGGGTTGTTCAACCGCTCCGGGCTGACCAGCAGGACGTCCAGCTCACCACCGCGGACCCGATCGTGGATGTCCGACCAGTCCGCGACATTGCTCGAGTTGATGGTGGCTGCGTGCACCCCGGCGCGGTCGGCGGCGGCCACCTGATTGCGCATCAGTGCCAGCAGCGGCGAGACGATCACCGTCGCGCCGTGCCCGGCACCGCGCAACAGCTTGGCGGCGATGAAGTAGACCGCGGACTTCCCCCATCCGGTGCGCTGGACCACCAGTGCCCGGCGGCGCTGCACCACCAGGGCCTCGATGGCCGTCCACTGGTCGTCACGCAGCTGTGCTGTCGGGCCGACCAGCTGCTCGAGGATTTCCTGCGCCTGGGCTCGTGTCGCCATCAGCCCAGCATGCCCGTACCCGCTGACAGCGAATCAGCGCGGGAGCGGGTTGCGCATCGTCAACCGGCGTCGGTGGTCGTCGTGTAGTCGCTGGTGTATTCGTAGGCCGGTGCCGGCTCGAACCCGGCCACCGGGGCAATGATCGCCGCCGAGCCGAACGCGAGCAGGCCACCGGCGAACATGCCGAACAAGGTGCGTCGCACGGTCCTCACGGACGCGGTCATGACGGAACACTCCTCACGGTGTGCGATCGATTTCGGTCGTACACCGTGGCTAGCCCGTCGGGCCGTCGGTCAAACGCCGCCCAGGTCAGGAAGCCGGACGCCGTCAGCCGGTGCTCAGGACGGTGGTTCCACGCCCGCCGGGGTGCCTTCCTCGTTCTGGTCGAGGTTCGGAGTGTTGACGCCCGCCGCCGTCTGAGGCTCGGTCTGCCACACACCCCCGGCCACCAGGGTCGGCGTCACGTTGAAGCCGCACTGCTCGTTCAGGGTGCTCACCGGCTGGTGAATGGCCGCAAGATCATCTCTGGCCTGCGGGTTCTGCTCGAAGAACGAGTTGTAGGCGGCCTGGGCCTGATCCTGCGGCTGCGACGAGATACTGGACAGCTGCGAGTGGGTCGGCGGATTGGCGACCAGGTAGTCACCCTCTGCCGCGGTGGCGGCACTGACGGTCCGGGCCACATTCGCTGCCGAGCAGTCGGGCGCGGGGTCGGGCTGAGCGGTGGCTACCGGGGCCAGGATCGCCGCCGGGGCGAACACCAGCGCACCGCCGGCGAGCACGCTGACCAGGCTACGGCGAACGTTCGAAACAGACGCGGTCATGAAAACCCCCACTATCGACGACGTTGTCGACCTGTCGGTCGCACCCGACAGCGTATCGGCTTCGCGCGACGACCAAACGGGAATCGGCGCACGAGCGCACCGGTCAGATCAGGAGGCAGCTACGCCGACGCCGAATCCATCTCGCGCTTGATCTCCAGCGCGATGTCGATCAGCTGGTCTTCCTGACCGCCGATCAGCTTGCGTTGGCCGGCCCGGTGCAGCAGCTGGTGGGCGGGCACCCCGTAACGCTCCGACTGGCGGATGGCGTGCTTGAGGAAGCTCGAGTACACCCCCGAGTAACCCATGATCAGCGCGTTGCGGTCGAGTAGGCATTCGGCCGGCATCGCCGGGGCGACGACCTCCTCGGCGGCATCGGCGATGTCGAAGAAGTCGATGCCGGTCTTGACGCCGATCTTGTCGAACACCCCGATCAGCGCCTCGACCGGGGCGTTGCCGGCCCCGGCGCCGAACCGGCGGCACGAGCCGTCGATCTGCTTGGCACCCGCACGCACGGCCTCGATCGAATTGGCCACCCCGAGCCCGAGGTTCTCGTGGCCATGAAAGCCAACTTGAGCGTCGTCACCCAGTTCGGCGACCAAAGCCTGCACCCGGTCGCGCACCCCTTCGAGCACCAGTGCGCCGGCCGAATCGACCACATAGACGCACTGGCACCCGGCGTCGGCCATGATGCGCGCCTGGGCGGCCAGCTTCTCCGGGGGGATGGTGTGGCTCATCATCAGGAACCCGACCGTCTCCAGGCCGAGTTCGCGGGCCAGCCCGAAATGCTGGATCGACACATCGGCCTCGGTGCAGTGGGTGGCGATCCGGCAGATCGAGCCACCGTTGTTCTGCGCCTCTTTGATGTCCTCCTTGGTGCCCACGCCGGGCAGCATCAAGAAGGCGATCTTGGACTCCTTGGCCGTCTCCGCCGCCAGCTTGATCAGCTCCTGCTCCGGGGTCTTGGAGAACCCGTAGTTGAAGCTCGACCCGCCCAGGCCGTCGCCGTGGGTGACCTCGATGACGGGTACCCCGGCCGCGTCCAGTGCCGCGACGATGGCACCCACCTCGTCGGTGCTGAACTGGTGGCGTTTGTGGTGCGACCCGTCGCGCAGGGACGTGTCCGTCATCCGGACGTCCCAGATCGGGTTGAAGTAGACGCCGTCGACTCCGCCGATGCGCGATGCGCTGCGCTTCTCGGTGCCGCTCATGATTGGCCTCCTGTCGTCGAAAGGCTCGCTCCGGCCATCTTCTTGGCGATCTCCTCGCCCACCTTCGTGGCCGCGGCGGTCATGATGTCCAGGTTTCCAGCGTAGGGCGGCAGATAGTCACCCGCACCCTCCACTTCGATGAATGTCGTGACCAGCGCCTGACCGCCCGAGTTCATCGACGGATCATCGAACTGCGGATCGTTGAGCAACCGGTAGCCCGGCACGTAGGTCTGCACCTCGGCCACGACGTCGCGGATCGACTGTGCGATCGCGTCGCGGTCGGCGTCCTCGGGGATCGCGCAGAAGATCGTGTCGCGCATGATCATCGGCGGATCGGCCGGGTTGAGGATGATGATCGCCTTACCGCGCTTGGCGCCGCCGATGTTCTGCACGCCCGCGCTGGTGGTCTTGGTGAACTCGTCGATGTTGGCGCGGGTGCCCGGGCCGGCCGACGCCGACGACACCGACGCCACGATCTCCCCGTAGGGCACCTCGACCACCCGGGACACCGCGTGCACGATCGGGATGGTGGCCTGGCCACCGCAGGTCACCATGTTGACGTTGGGGGCATCCAGATGCTCGCGCAGATTCGCCGGGGGGATCACCCCCGGCCCGACCGCGGCCGGGGTCAGATCGATCGCCCGGATACCGGCCTCGGCGTAGCGGGGCGCGGCGTCGCGGTGCACGTAGGCGCTGGTCGCCTCGAACACCATGTCGGGCTTTTCGGACTGGTCCAACAACCAGTCCACTCCCTCGTGCGAGGTTTCCAGGCCGAGCTTGCGGGCCCGCGCCAACCCTTCGCTGTCCGGGTCGATGCCGATCATCCAGCGCGGCTCGAGCCACTCCGAACGCAGCAATTTGTAGAGCAGGTCGGTGCTGATGTTGCCCGAACCCACGATGGCGACTGAAGCCTTCTGGGACATGTGGTTTCCTACCTGTTCGACCTACTCGAAACTCAGTTCTACTGAACCCAACCCGCTGAACTCGGCGACGAAGTGACTGCCCGGAGGTGCATCTATCGCACGGGTGCACGAACCGGGAAGCACGATGTCGCCGGCCTTCAGCCGCACCCCGAAACTCTCCACCTTGCGGGCCAGCCAGGCGACCGCGGTGACCGGATTACCCAGCACCGCATCACTGCGCCCCTTGGCCACCACCTCGCCGTTGTTGGTCAGCACCGCGTCGATGTTCTTGACGTCGATGTCCTTGGGGGAAACCCGGGCCTGCCCGAGCACCCAGCCGGCCGAGGAGGCGTTGTCGGCGATTGTGTCGCAGAGCTTGATCTGCCAGTTGGTGATCCTGGTGTCGATCAGTTCGATCGACGGGGCGAAGGCGGCGGTCGCGGCCAGAACGTCGTCCTCGGTGCAGCCGGCGCCGGGCAGGTCGTCGGCCAGCACGAACCCGACCTCGACCTCCACCCGTGGGTAGAGGTAGTTGGCGCTGGGTACCGGGCGATCCTCGAAGACCTGCATCTCGTCGAGCAGGTGTCCGTAGTCGGGCTCGTCGACGTTCATCATCTTCTGCATAGCCTCCGAGGACAGCCCCACCTTGTGACCGATCACCCGCGCTCCGTCGGCAACCCGCGCTCGGATGTTGATCAACTGGATCTCGTAGGCATCGACGACGTCGATGTCGGGGTTGCCGTCGGTCAGCGGTGCGATCGGGACCCGGCTGCGCTCGGCCTGGGCGAGGTCGGCGGCGAGCTTCTGACGGACCTCATCACGGAGCATCTGATGAATTCCCCTCGTTTTTCTGACCGGGCCAGTTGTTAGCTGGCCGGGCAATTCTATAACGTGTTCTACATGACTGGACAGGTGTATGACGTCGTCGTGGTGGGAAGCGGCGCCGCAGGCATGGTCGCCGCACTCACCGCTGCCCACCAGGGACTCTCGACAGTAGTCGTTGAGAAGGCCCAGCACTATGGCGGTTCCACTGCGCGGTCAGGCGGCGGCGTGTGGATTCCGAACAACGAGGTGCTGCGGCGCGACGGCGTCAAGGACACCACCGACGCCGCCCGCACCTACCTGCACTCGATCATCGGCGACGTGGTGCCGGCCGACAAGATCGACACCTATCTGCAGCGCGGCCCGGAGATGCTGTCCTTCGTGCTGAAGCACTCACCGCTGAAGCTGTGCTGGGTGCCGAACTACTCGGACTACTACCCCGAGACCGCGGGCGGCAAGGCGTCGGGCCGCTCCGTCGAGCCCAAGCCGTTCAACGCCAAGAAGCTGGGCCCCGACCTCGACGGGCTCGAACCGCCCTACGGCAAGGTTCCCCTCAACGTCGTGGTGATGCAGCAGGACTATGTCCGCCTCAACCAGCTCAAGCGCCATCCGCGGGGGCTGCTGCGCAGCCTCAAGGTCGGCGCGCGCACGATGTGGGCCCAGGCGACCGGCAAGAACCTCGTCGGCATGGGCCGCGCGCTGATCGCGCCGCTGCGGATCGGTCTGCGTGAGGCCGGCGTGCCGGTCCTGCTCAACACCGCGATGACCAACCTGCATGTCGAGGACGGTGTCGTCCGCGGCATCTATGTGCGCAACACCGCCGACCCCGAATCCACTGAACCCCAGCTGATCCGGGCCCGGCGGGGGGTGATCCTGGGCAGCGGCGGATTCGAGCACAACGAACAGATGCGGGTGAAGTATCAGCGCGCACCCATCACCACCGAGTGGACCGTGGGTGCGGCCGCCAACACCGGTGACGGCATCCTGGCGGCCGAGAAGCTGGGTGCGGCACTGGACGTGATGGCCGATGCCTGGTGGGGCCCGACGGTTCCGCTGGTCGGGGCACCGTGGTTCGCATTGTCGGAGCGCAACTCCCCGGGGTCGATCATCGTGAACATGGCCGGGAAGCGCTTCATGAACGAGTCCATGCCCTACGTCGAGGCCTGTCACCACATGTACGGCGGGCAGTACGGACAGGGGCCCGGCCCCGGCGAGAACATCCCGGCCTGGCTGGTGTTCGACCAGCAGTACCGGGACCGCTACATCTTCGCCGGACTCCAGCCCGGACAACGCATCCCGAAGAAGTGGATGGAGTCCGGCGTGATCGTCAAGGCCGACACCCTCGACGAGCTGGCCGCCAAGACCGGCCTGCCGGTCGACGCCTTCGAGGCCACGGTTGAACGGTTCAACGGTTTCGCACGCTCCGGCACCGACCACGACTTCAAGCGCGGCGAGAGCGCCTACGACCGGTACTACGGGGACCCGACCAACAAACCCAACCCCAACCTCGGCGAGATCAGCCACGCACCGTTCTACGCGGCCAAGATGGTCCCCGGCGACCTGGGCACCAAAGGTGGGGTCGTCACCGACAACGACGGCCGGGCGCTGCGCGATGACGGCTCGGTGATCGACGGGCTCTATGCTGCGGGAAACGTCAGCGCACCGGTGATGGGCCACACCTATCCCGGTCCCGGCGGCACCATCGGGCCCGCGATGACGTTCGGTTACCTCGCTGCGCTACACCTCGCCCGGAAGGACTGAGCCATGCCCATCAACCTCGACGAGGCCATCGGCGCCGAACTCGATCCGGTCGAGTTCTCCTGGACCAGCAGCGACATCCAGCTCTACCACCTCGGCCTGGGCGCCGGAAGCGACCCGATGGACAAGCGTGAACTGCGCTACCTCGCCGATGACACCCCGCAGGTGCTGCCCACGTTCGGCAACGTCGCGCAGAGCTTTCACATGACCGAGCCGCCGGCGGTCCAGTTCCCCGGCATCGACATCGAGTTGTCCAAGGTGCTGCACGCCAGCGAGGCGGTGACGGTGCCGGGGCCCATCCCGCCGTCGGGTACCGGCATCGCAGTCACCCGGTTCACCGAGATCTGGGACAAAGGCAAGGCTGCGGTGATCTGGTCGGAGACGACGGTCAAAGACCCCGCGGGCACACTGCTGTGGACGCAGAAGCGCTCGATCTTCGCTCGCGGCGAGGGCGGTTTCGGCGGCGACCGCGGCCCGTCGAGCCAGTCCGCGGTTCTCGACCGCGCCCCCGATCTCGAGCTCGCGGTGCCCACCGCCCCGTCCCAGGCGTTGTTGTACCGGATGTGCGGCGACCGCAACCCGCTGCATTCGGATCCGGACTTCGCCGCGGCCGCGGGGTTCCCGCGTCCGATCCTGCACGGGTTGTGCACCTACGGAATGACCTGCAAGGTCCTGGTGGACACGCTGCTCGACGGGGACGTCAGCCAGCTGAAGTCATTCGGCGCCCGGATGGCGGGTGTGGTGTTCCCGGGCGAGACGCTCACGGTCAGCGTGTGGAAACTCGACGGCAGCTATGCGGCCACCGTCACCGCGCCCGACCGCGACAACGCGGTCGCGTTGTCGGGCGTCGAGTTCGTCCCAGCCTGACCTACTACTGCGTGCAGAGCTCGCTGATCCCGGCGGCCATACCCTGCGCGTCGTCGAGCCTGCCCAGCTGGGCGGGATCATTGGGGGGCGTGCCGGCGAGCTGGTTCATCCCGATGTAGCTGAGGTTTTCGGCGAACGAACGGACCTCGTCAGCGAGGTCGCTCGGCACGTCTCCGTAGAGTTGGGACAGCAGAAACTGGCCCCCGCCGAGCGCTGCCAGCCGCGCGTTGGCGGCCACCGTCTGCCTGGCCACCGGGTCGGGTCCGAGGTCGGCGTTGGTCTGCAACGACACCGCGCTGCGGACCAGATCGAACGCGCCGCACACGCGGGCCTTGGGGTCGGTGTCGGAGGCTTCCCCGGAAGAGGCCGACGAATCGGCCGGCTCTGCGGAATCCTCGGTGGCAGGAGTGCTCAGGAATGACCAGAGTGCGATACCGAGCGCCGCAACAGCGACGATCAACGCCGCCACGACGAGCTTGTTCGGGGCTGAGGAAGAAGTTTCTGAATCCGACACCGGGCGATCATAGCCGCACCGAGAGTCGGTGAGATCGCTCCCTCTTCAATGCTTTTGCTCTGGTGGTTCAGCCAGCGGGCGGAAAACGGATTCACCGGCACCGCAGACACGATGCCGGTGAATCCGTCCCTTGCCAGGTCAGTCCGAGTCGGAATCCGAATCGGAATCAGAATCCGAGCCCGAGTCAGAATCCGAGCCGGAAGCCGAATCCGAATCGCTCGAATCAGAATCGGAATCGGAATCCGAATCCGAATCCGAATCCGAATCGTCGGCAACCGAGCCGGAGCCCGAATCCGAGTCCGAATCGTCATCACCGTCGTCGACCGTCGGGGAGCCGTCCTCGCCGTCCTCGCCTTGCGAGCCGATCACGCCACGCACACCACCGGAGCCACCGGAGCCGCCTTCGGCCGCACCGCCGCCCTCGGTGAGGGCGTCACCACCGTCACCACCGTCACCGCCGTCGCCGATGGCAGTGCCGCCGCGACCACCGGAGCCACCGGAGCCACCAGTCGCGGCGCCGCTGCCGACGGGGCCACCCTCGTAGTCCGGGACGCCGCCGAACGCGTCACCGCCGTCGCCGCCGCTGCCGGCGTTACCCCAGGTCGTGACCCGGCCCGCACTGCCGCCGTCCCCGCCGTTGGCCTCGCCGTCGAGCGACACGGCCTCGCCGCCCTCGCCACCGCTGCCGGAGCCGCCGATGTGCGTGTTCCCGCCGTCGCCGCCGGTACCGCCCTGAGCCGTGGCCTCACCGAACGCCTCGCCGAGGCCACCGTCACCGCCGTCACCGGATGCGTTGACCCACGACTCACCGCCGTTACCTCCATCACCACCGTAGGCAGTGGTCAGCTCGGCCGAGGCTTCGCCCTCGCCGCCGTCACCACCGGCGCCGGCGTTGCCGAACCAGGTGCCGCCGCCGTTGCCGCCGGTGCCGCCGGTGGCGTTTCCGTCCGGAGAGTAGGCGTAGCCGCCGTCACCACCGTTGCCGGCAAACCCGCTCCAGCCACCGTCACCGCCATTGCCACCCCGGCCGCCCTGGGTGTCGTTGTATCCAATAGCCTCGCCACCGGTGCCGCCGTCCCCGCCGTTGCCGAACAGCGAACCACCGCCGCCGTTTCCACCTCGACCCGCCGCCGAGATCAGCTCGCCGGTCTCGTCGTCGTACACCGCGGCCGTGCCGTCACCACCACGACCGCCGCTGCCCCACCAGAAGCCGGCGTTCCCGCCGTCACCACCGTTGGCGCCATCGCCGCCGCTGCCCCAGAGGATTCCACCGTCACCACCGTTGCAGGCGCTGCCCTCGCAGTCCTCGGCGGCGTCGATGCCGTTGCCGATCAGCCACCCGCCGGGGCCGAAGATCGGCCGGATGATCCCGTTGGCGTCATCGGCCTCGAGCGGAAACGACTCCGAGGAGAATCCGGCCACCGCGTCGTTGAGTGCGTCGAAAACGGGCCGGTTGCTGCCCCCGTCGAGATTGAGCGCCAGGAAAAGAGAGTCCCCCTCGGCCTCTTCCGTGGAAGCGAGCTGCACCTCGAACTCCGCCGGAACTGCGGCGCCGTCGTCAGCCAGCATCACGGTCGCGATGCCGGCCATCGCCGCGCCAGTGACGCCGGCAGTGACTCCAGCCGCAAGATACGACCGGATGGCCGCAGTGCGTGCGCCCATGCGAGCGTGCTTTGCCATTGGTTAACCCCTTGTTCCATTTGCCCCGACACGCCGCAACGAGAACCGATGCAGCACCGGGTAGACAAGTACCACGGATCCGCCCGTCCGGCTACTTTTGCGCACGGTTGTATCCATTATTTGCCGAGATCCACTTCACACGGTCTGCAGCAACATGACCTGGGCCACCAATTCGCCGGGCGGAAGCGGCTACTTTGGCGTGGGCCGGCAGACCGCACGCGCCGGAGCGGGTGGCAGGCGAACATTGCCAGCCGGCCTGCGACAGGGGCCGCGGTTTGATCTTGAAGCAACCCTGTCGGCCATCATTTGCCATCATCGGTTGTCAATTCCACTTCTCGCTCGGCAGCGCCCACGGTGTGTGGCGTGCAGTGTTGCTGTATTCAGCCGCCCTGGCGCCTGCTACGTTGCTCGCGGGGGGGAGACAACCTCGCTGCTCGACTAAACGAAACAGGAGGACATCACGTGAAGACCAAGCCCGCACTGGCCGCGATCACCACCGCCGCCGCTGCGACAGTCGGCATCGCCGCAGCACCGGTCGCCTCAGCCGACACCGAAGTTCGGTACCTCGGCCAACAAGGCGAGCTCGTCAACGGCGACATCGAGCAAGGGTGGACCGTCGCTGGTCTGCAGCCCAGCACCGACACGATTCCGTATCCGGTTGCCGGAACCCTGTGGGAGGCGACCGCCATCGACGAGGCCATCTCGGGCACCGTCACACCGATCGTGTCCAATCTCAACGCACGCGCGGAGAATGGCCAGACCTACCGGGTGCTCTTCGGTGTCGCCACCCCGCAGGGCGTGAACCCGGCTACCCTGGCCGAGGGCGAGAAGACCATGGGCAAGATCTATTTCGACGTCATCGGGGAGGCGCCGGACAGCGTGGTCTACAACGCCGGCGGACCCGATCTGCTGCTCTGGGTGCAGGCACCACCGCCACCGCCGGCCCCGGCATCCACGGGGGGCTATAACGCGCCGGCGACGGCGGGCGTCGACACCATGCCGGCCGAGTCGGCCAGCCCGGAGGCACCGGCCGGCGAGGCCGAGGCGGCCGAATCGACCCCAGCTCCCGAGGCCACCGTGGCGCCCCAGCCCGCGGGCAGTTCGGGCACCCCACTGCCGGAGGGCAGTTCGGGGACACCCCTGCCGGAGGGCAGTTCGGGTACCCCCGTCCCTGCGGAAGCAGCCCCGGCGGGCACCCCGATCCCTGAGGGCGCGGCGACCGCCGAAGCCCCCACCGGCAGTTCCGGCACACCGCTGCCGGAAGGCCAGCAGGCCACACCACCGGCGACGGCGCCCGTGACGACCACCGTCGTCGCTCCGCCACCAGCCTGACCGGCAGCCGAGACGACGATTCACCGGCACCGCGGCCGCGGTGCCGGTGAATCGCGTTGCGGCTCAGTTACTCCGAGTCGGAATCGGAATCAGAACCCGAATCAGAATCGGAGTCGGAGTCGGAATCCGAGGCAGTGGACGCGGCGGACGCACCGCCCTGGGTTGCCGAGCCGTCGCTGCCGCTGTCCCCGCGGGAGCCGACCACGCCGCCCCGTCCACCGGAACCTCCGTCACCGCCCGTGGCGGTTCCGGTGCCACCGGTTTCGATGTCGGCGTCGCCGCCGTCACCGCCGTCGCCACCGTCACCGATGACAGCCCCGCCGGTCCCGCCGGAGCCGCCGCTGCCGCCGGTCGCATCGCCACTGCCGACCGGGCCACCGTCGTAGTCCGGCACCCCGCCATAGGCCTCGCCGCCGTCACCGCCGCCACCGGCGTTGCCCCACACCGAGACGCTGCCGCCGCTGCCGCCGTCACCGCCGGTCGCGTCACCGTCGAGGGTCACGGCTTCGCCGCCGTCACCGCCGCTGCCGGATCCGCCGACAATCGTGTGTCCGCCGGTGCCGCCGGTACCGCCCTGCGCGTCGGCATCTTCGTACGCCTCGCCGTAGCCGCCGGTGCCACCATTGCCAGCGGCGTTGAACTCGGAATGTCCGCCGTCGCCGCCGTTTCCGCCGGTAGCCGTCATGCCGTCGGCGTAGGCTTCGCCCTCGCCGCCCTCGCCGCCGGTACCGGCGTTACCGAAGAAGGTGTCGCCACCCGTGCCGCCGGCCCCACCGGTGGCATCGCCGTTCTCCGAGTACGCGTATCCGCCCAGGCCGCCGTCGCCGCCGAAGCCGCCCCAGCCGCCGTCTCCGCCGTTGCCACCGCGACCGCCCTGCGCGTCGTTCATCGAGGCGTCGTCACCGGTGAAGTCGTTCTCGTTGAAGTCCCAACCGCCTTCGCCGCCGTTTCCGCCGCGGCCGAACAGCGAGCCGCCGCCGCCGTTGCCGCCCCTACCCGCCGCCGAGACCTTCTCACCGGTCTCCGGGTCATAGCCCGCGTCCACGCCGTTGCCACCGTCGCCGCCGTCGCCCCACCAGAAGCCGGCGTAGCCGCCGCTACCGCCGTTGGCGCCGTTTCCACCGCTGCCGCCGAGAATTCCGCCGTTACCGCCGTTGCACGCGCTGCCTTCGCAGTCGTCTGCGGCGTCCAGGCCGTCACCGATCAACCAGCCACCGGGGCCGAAGATCGGACGGAAGATCCCGTTGGCGTCGTCGGCGGCCAACGGCAGAAAGTCGAACGAGAACCCGGCCACCGCGTCGTTGAGCACATCGGCGGGGCGGTTGCTGCCCCCGGTCAGGTTGAGTGCGAGGAAGAGGCTGTCCTCTTCTTCTTCGGTCGAGGCCAGCTGCACCTCGAGCTCGGACGGAACCGCGTTGCCGCCGGTCAGTATCAGCGTGCCGATGCCGGCCATCGCCGCCCCGGTGACACCCGCGGTGACCCCTGCTGTCAGGTAGGTCCGGATTCCGGCCGACCGAGCGCCCTTGCTTACGTGCTTTGCCATTCTTAACCCCCAGTTGGATGTGGTGCGGCGCGACCGAACGGAGGCGTTGCCCCATGCGCCCGCATCGAGGTCTATCACGAAATCGCTGAGCACAACTAATTTTGCTGAAATCTCTTGCCGGGCGATTCTTTCGGACCCTCGATACCCTGATCCAGAAAGGGTTTCGGCTGTCAGGAGTGCGATGACCACCATGAGTAGAGCTGCACCATGTTCGGTCCCTGAGGACCCGATTGGACTTTACTGACCATCAGTTGTGCGTCGGTGGTCCAGGCCACCGTGGAGGTGCTCTCGTCGAACCCGCACACCAGGGTGCCGGCCGGCTGCTGTGGTGTGGCGTTGCGCCGCCACGGTCCCGGAGACTGGATGTTGCCCGGGCAGTCCACCACCGACAACGAGTCGACCACGGCTTCGAAGGCCGAGTCGAGGGACTGCTCGTCACCGGTCATCGTGAACGTCGCCGACAGCGGCCCTCCGGGATCCGCGTTGCGTTCACAACTGACCTGAGCCAGCGCCCCTTGCGCCGGCACGACCGACTCGCACGCACCGGGCGGGTATCCCGGCGGTAGCAGGCCCATCAGGCGCTCTGCCGCCTCATCGGCGGTCTCGGACGGCGCGGCCGGGTCCGCCGACTCCGGCGCTTCGCCCGCGGTGGCGTTCCGGGGCTCTGCCGACGGCCAGAACAACCAGGCGAGCACGACCAGCCCGACCACCGCCACGGCTGCGGCCCCCACCAGCACGGCGGGCCGGCGGTTCTTGCGCATCGGCCGTGGGTTCACCGACAGCGGGGCGTCGAAGCGGCGCTCCTGCGCCGCACCGGCCGTCGGCGCCGACCTTCCGAGAGGCACCGGACCGGTGTCCTCGTCGTCGGGCCCTGGCTCGTGGGAGCTCACCGGGACAAGACTAGTGGTCGGTGCTCGCTGAACGTGCGAGCCACTCCTGCGCCGTGGCCGCGCTCAGCCGAGGATCAGGCCCGAGGTCGGTACACCGGTGCCGGCGGTGACGAGGACGTGCTCGACATCGGGCACCGGGTTCACCGATGTGCCCCGCAGCTGCCGGACCCCTTCGGCGATGCCGTTCATCCCGTGGATGTAGGCCTCGCCGAGCTGGCCGCCATGGGTGTTGATCGGCAGCCGGCCACCGAGCTCGATCGCTCCGTCGGCCACGTAGTCCTTGGCCTCACCCTTGCCGCAGAAGCCCAGTTCCTCGAGCTGGATCAGCGTGAACGGGGTGAAGTGGTCGTAGAGGATCGCGGTCTGGACATCTGCGGGCGTCAGGCCCGACTGCTCCCACAGCTGCCGGCCCACCAACCCCATCTCGGGCAGACCCAGCTCCGGGCGGTAGTAGCTGACCATCGAGTACTGGTCGGGGCTCGACCCCTGCGAAGCGGCCTCGATCACCGCGGGCCGGTGCTTGAGGTCCTTGGCGCGCTCCGGCGTGGTCACGACCAGCGCCACCCCACCGTCGGTCTCCTGGCAGCAGTCGAGCAGCCGCAGCGGCTCGGCGATCCACCGCGAGTTCTGGTGGTCTTCGATCGTGATCGGCTTGCCGTAGAAGTAGGCCTTCGGATTGTTCGCCGCGTGCCTGCGGTCAGCGACCGACACCGCACCGAAGTCCCTACTGGTCGCCCCGGACAGATGCATGTACCGCTGTGCGATCATCGCGACCTGCGCTGCAGGCGTTGACAATCCGTGCGGATAGGAGAAGGAGTTGTCCACCCCGGTGGAATCGGCGTTCTCGACCAGCCGCATCTGCACCTGCCCGAAGCGCATTCCCGAGCGCTCGTTGAAAGCGCGGTATGCCACAACACATTCCGCCACACCGGTGGCCACCGCGATCGCCGCCTGCTGGATGGTCGCGCACGCCGCGCCGCCGCCATGGTGGATCTTGGAGAAGAACTTGAGTTCACCGATCCCGGTGGCCCGCGCGACGGCGACCTCGGTGTTGGAATCCATGGTGAACGTGACCATGCCGTCGACGTCGGCGGGCGTCAGGCCCGCATCGTCGAGGGCATCGAGAACCGCCTCGGAGGCCAGGCGCAGCTCACTGCGGCCGGAGTTCTTCGAGAAGTCGGTGGCGCCGATCCCGACGATCGCGGCCTTGCCCGACAAGGTGCCGCTCACTGGTCACCTCCGATGGTCAGCGTCGCGGTCGCGATGACATGGTCCCCGAGGCTGTTGCTGCCCACGACTTTCAGCGTGATCAGGCCATCGGCGATGTCGGTCACCTGTCCTTTGAACGTCACGGTGTCATAGGCGTACCAGGGCACACCCAACCGCAGGCCGATCGTCTTGATCACCGCACTTGGGCCGGCCCAGTCGGTGATGTAGCGCTGCACCAGACCGGTGTCGGTGAGGATGTTGACGAAGATGTCCTTGGACCCCTTGGCCTGAGCCTTGTCCCGGTCGTGGTGGACATCCTGATAGTCGCGGGTCGCGATCGCGGTCGAGACGATGAAGGTGGGATCGCCGTAGAGCGACAGCTCGGGCAACGTGGTGCCCACCTCGACATCGACGCCGTCGGGGGTTGTCGTCTTCGCCGTCATGTCACCGGCTCCCAGGCATACAGCGTCCATGCCGGACCCGACTCACCCTCCGGAAAGTCGATATAGGTGGCACGAACCGGCATTCCGATCTCGACGGCCGAGGGGTCCACATCGCGCAACTCGCCCAGCATCCGAACCCCTTCCTCCAACTCGACGAGCGCGATGACGAAGGGCAGGGTCCGTCCGGGCACCTTCGGCGCGTGGTGCACCACGAAACTGAACACCGTGCCGTTGCCACTGGCCACGACATAGTCGATCGGAGCGGCCTTGTCCTGCCACAGCGCAGGCACCGGCGGGTGCTGCAACGTCCCGTCCGGACGTTTCTGGATCCGCAGCTCGTGCGCGTCCACCCCCTCCCAGAAGAACTTGGTGTCCTTCGACGAAGCCGGGCGCATCATCGCCTCGGCGTCGAGATCCTCGGGAACTCCGGCGCCGGCGTCACGGTCGGCCGGGCGGAATTTCATTATCCGCCACATCATCTCGGCGACCGGTTCGTCGCCGACGAGCCAGGTGATCCGCTGGGTGATGAAGAACCCTTCACCGAGGGCGGTCCGCTTCGGGCCCACCACGTCGGTCAACTCCGCGGTGACGCTGACCTCTTCTCCGGGGCGCAGATAGCGGTGATAGGTCTGCTCACAGTTGGTGGCGACCACCCCGACAAATCCGGCGTCGTCGAACAGCTCGAGGATCTTGCCGAGCGGGTCGTCGTCGGGACGGGTGCCACCCAGGCCCATCATCGTCCACACCTGGATCATCGCCGGGGGCGCGACGACACCGGGATGCCCGGCGGCCCTGGCTGCTTGCTCGTCGACGTAGATCGGGTTCCTGTCGCCCATCGCGTCGAGCCAGTGGTCCACCATCGGCTGGTTCACCGGATGGCGACCGGTGCGCGGCTTGCTCTTCCCCTCGGCCTTGACCCGCTCCGCGGCGGCCTTGATGTCGTCTGTACCGGTCACCTGATGACCCTCGGCACCTTCAGCCCGGACGCGGCGATCATCTCGCGCATCACCTCGTTGACCCCGCCGCCGAACGTGATCACCAGATTGCGTTTGGTCATCTTGTCGAGCCAGTCGAGGAGTTCACCGGTCTCCGGGTCAGCGGGATCGCCGTACCTGCCGACGATCTCCTCGGCCAGCCGGCCGACCTCCTGGATCCGTTCGGTGGAGAACACCTTGGTAGCGGCCGCGTCGGCGACGGCGATGGTCTCGCCGGAGGCGGCCACCTGCCAGTTCAGCAGTTCGTTGACCCGCCAGATCGCCTTGATCTGGGCGAGCAGACGCGCCACGTCGGCGTGCTCGGCCGGGGTGACGCCGTCCGAGCCCGGCTTGGCGGCCCAGGCCTGGACCCGGTCGTAGATTCCGGCGACACGGCCGGCCGGCCCCAGTCCGACCCGCTCGTGGTTGAGCTGGGTGGTGATCAGCTTCCAGCCGCCGTTCTCCTCCCCCACCAGCATGTCGGCGGGCACCCGCACGTCGTTGTAGTACGACGCGTTGGTGTGGTGCGCACCGTCGGACAGGATGATCGGAGTCCACGAATAGCCGGGATCCTTGGTGTCGACGATCAGGATCGAAATCCCTTTGTGCTTGGCGGCATCCGGATCGGTCCGGCAGGCCAGCCAGATGTAGTCGGCGTCGTGGGCGCCGGTGGTCCACATCTTCTGACCGTTGACGATGAACTCGTCGCCGTGACGGACGGCCGTCGTACGCAGCGAAGCGAGGTCCGTGCCGGCCTCCGGCTCGGAGTAGCCGATGGCGAAGTGGATATCGCCGGAGAGGATTCCGGGCAGGAACTTCTTCTTCTGTTCGTCGGTGCCGTACACCTGCAGCGTCGGCCCGACCGTCTGCAGGGTCACCAACGGCAACGGCACGTCGGCACGGTTGGCCTCGTTGACGAAGATCTGCTGCTCGACCGGGCCGAAGCCCAGCCCGCCGTACTCCTTGGGCCAACCGACACCGAGCTTGCCGTCCGAACCCATCCGCTTGATCACCGCGCGGTAGGCCTCGTTGTGCCGGTCGGACTCCATCGCCGCGGCTTCCTCGGCGGTGATCAACGTCGAGAAGTACTGCCGCAGTTCGGCCTGCAGCTGGCGCTGTTCCGGCGTCAGTTCGATGTACATGCTCATCTCCCGTCGCTTCGCTCGCCCGGGCCAACTCCCACCATTTCGAGGTCTGCGAGGACGTCCAGGCGCAGCGCCGGGCCGCCCAGCAGCCGGGACAGATCCTTGATCGACGAGTAGTAGCGGTCCATCGGATAGGTGATGTCCATCCCCATACCGCCGTGCAGGTGGTGGCAGAGGCGCATCGCCGGCGGCGCCTGCGAGGTCAGCCAGTAGCCCAGCACCGCGAGGTCGTCCTGCGCGTCGAGGCCTTCGGTCATCAGCCACACCACCGAATTGGCCAGCAGTGAGATCGTCCGGGACGCGATGTACACCTCGGACAACTGGGCGGCCACCGTCTGGAACGTCGACAGCGGCCGGCCGAACTGCTCCCTGGTCGCGACGTAGTCGGCCGTCAGCCGCAGCGCTCCTGCAACCAGACCCGCCGCGTAGGCGCCGGTGACGGCGAGCACCAACGCATTCACCCGGGCCACCGTGGCGTCGTGGAGCACGTCGTCGTCGCCGACCGTCACGTCGGTGAATGTGACGGTGAATTCGTCGGAGCCGTTGGCCGCCGGTGTCTTCGCGACCGCGACACCGTCGGCGTCACCGGCCACGACCACGACGCCGTTGTCGGTGCCGACGATCAGCCAATCGGCCTGCTGCGCATAGCCGACGGCGATCTTGGTGCCGTTCAGCTTGCCTCCGGAGAACGTCACCGCAGGGCGGGCCGGCAGTTGGCGGCCGGGTTCGTTCAGCGCCAGGGTCAGCACCGAGCCCTTGCCTACGCCGGCCAGGTAGCGGTCCTGCTGTGCGTCGCTCGCCGCATCGAGCAGTACGGCGGTCGCACCGAGCGTCACCAACGCCGGGCTCACCGTCCCGTGCCTGCCGATCTCGGTCAGCGCGGTGGCGAGCTCGGCCAGCCCTACGCCGTCACCGCCGAGCCGCTCGGGAACCGCCAGCGCCGGCACGCCACCGGAGACCAGCGCCTCCCAGCTGTTTTCGCGACCCAGCACGGACGTCACCACGTCGGCGACAGCCTGCTGCCCTTCGTCTGGACTGAAGTCCACCCGAATCCTCCTTGATCCCGGTAAAGGTCAGTAGGTCAACTGCTGACGGGACACTTTCCCGTGTAGTCGACCTGCCAGTGCTTGATGCCGTTGAGCCAGCCCGACTTCAGTCGCTCCGGATCGCCGATCGGCTTCAGATCCGGCATGTTGTCGGCGACGGCGTTGAAGATCAGATTGATGGTCATCTTCGCGAGGTTGGCGCCGATGCAGTAGTGGGCTCCGGTGCCGCCGAACCCGACGTGCGGGTTGGGGTTGCGCATGATGTCGAACGAATGCGGGTTCTCGAAGACCTCTTCGTCGAAGTTGGCCGAGCGGTAGGACATCACCACACGCTCGCCCTTCTTGATCGCGACGCCGCTGAGCTCGGTGTCCTCGAGCGCGGTGCGCTGGAACGCCGACACCGGGGTGGCCCAGCGGACGATCTCTTCCGCAGCGGTCTCCGGGCGCTCCTTCTTGTAGAGCTCCCACTGTTCGGGGTTCTGCGCGAACGCGATCATCCCGTGGGTGATGGAGTTGCGGGTGGTCTCGTTGCCGGCCACCGCGAGCATCACCACGAAGAAACCGAACTCGTCGTCGGAGAGCTTCTCACCCTCGATGTCGGCCTCGATGAGCTTGGTGACGATGTCCTCGGTCGGGTTCTGCTTGCGTTCCTCGGCCATCTTCATCGCGTAGGTGATCAGCTCGAAGGAGGACATGGCCGGGTCGACGTCGGCGTACTCGGGGTCCTCTCCGGCGGTCATCTCGTTGGACCAGCGGAACAGCTTGTCGCGATCCTCCTGCGGCACACCGAGCAGACCCGCGATCGCCTGCAGCGGCAGCTCACAGGACACCTGCTCGACGAAGTCGCCGGAGCCCTCCGCAGCAGCGGTCTCGGCGATCTTCTGGGCCCGCGCCTTCAGTTCGGCCTCGAGCCGGCCGACGGCGCGCGGGGTGAATCCGCGGGAGATGATCTTGCGCAGCCGGGTGTGCTGGGGCGCATCCATGTTCAGCAGCACCGACTTCTGCAGATCGATCGCGTCGCGGGTCATGTCCTGCGGCCAGGTCGGGATCGCGCCGTCGGGAGAGCTGCCGAAGATCTCGTTGTGCTTGGACACCTCTTTGACATCCGCATGCTTGGTGACGAGCCAGTACCCTTTGTCACCGAAGCCCCCGGTACCGCCGGGAACGTCGACCCAGTGGATCGGCTCTGACTTGCGGAGCTCGGCGAGCTCCTCGACCGGAAGACGCTCGAGATTCAGGGTCGCGTCGAGGAAGTCGAAGTCCGGGGCAATGGGGCATGAACTTGGGCCAGGCATAGGGGTGCGCTCCTCAATTGCAACGTGTTCTAGTGCCAGTAAAACACGGCTTCTCCGCAGATGAAAGGCGCGGCAGCATCGCCGCTTGTCAGAGTAATGGAACGTGTTCTAGCCTGGCGGAATGGGTACCCCTGTCATCGTTGAAGCCACCCGCAGCCCGATCGGGAAGCGCAACGGATGGTTGTCCGGACTGCACGCGACCGAGTTGCTCGGGGCGGTTCAGCGGGCGGTGGTCGAGAAAGCCGGCGTCGACCCCGCCGAGGTCGAACAGGTCATCGGCGGCTGCGTCACGCAGTTCGGTGAACAATCCAACAACATCACCCGGGTGGGGTGGCTGGTGGCCGGCCTGCCCGAGCAGGTCGGTGCGACGACCGTGGACTGCCAGTGCGGCAGCGGGCAGCAGGCCAACGGGCTGATCGCCGGATTGATCGCCACCGGCGCGATCGACGTCGGCATCGCGTGCGGCATCGAGGCGATGAGCCGCGTCGGCCTGGGCGCCAACGCGGGCCCCGACCGCAGCATCATCCGCCCCGCGTCCTGGGACATCGACCTACCCGATCAGTTCACCGCCGCCGAGCGGATCGCCAAGCGGCGCGGCATCACCCGTGAGGACATCGACCGGTTCGGCGTCGACTCGCAGCGCAAGGCCAAGCAGGCCTGGGCCGAGGGCCGGTTCGACCGCGAGATCAGCCCCATCGAGGCCCCGGTGCTCGACGAGAACAAGCAGCCGACGGCCGAACGTGCGCCCGTCACCCGCGACCAGGGGTTGCGCGACACCACCGTCGAAGGCCTGGCATCGCTGAAACCGGTGATGGAAGGCGGAATCCACACCGCGGGTACCTCTTCGCAGATCTCCGACGGTGCTGCGGCGGTCCTGTGGATGGACGAGGACAAGGCCAAGGCCCTCGGGCTGCGCCCGCGCGCCCGCATCGTCAGTCAGGCCCTGGTCGGCGCCGAGCCGTACTACCACCTCGACGGGCCTGTGCAATCCACCGCGAAGGTGCTCGAGAAGGCCGGTATGAAGATCGGCGACATCGACATCACCGAGATCAACGAGGCGTTCGCCTCGGTCGTGCTGTCGTGGGCGCGGGTCCACGAGCCCGACATGGACACCGTCAACGTCAACGGTGGCGCGATCGCGCTCGGCCATCCGGTCGGCAGCACCGGCAGCAGGCTGATCACCACCGCGCTGCACGAACTCGAGCGCACCGACAAGACCACCGCGCTGATCACGATGTGCGCCGGCGGCGCCTTGTCGACCGGGACGATCATCGAGCGGATCTAGGGTGCCCGTGATTTCCGAGACGGACCGCATCGCCGCGGCCCAGGCCTACATCAGCGCACTGGCCAGCCACGATGCCGACGACGTGCCGTTCGCGTCGGGATGCACCCGCATCGAGGTCGGTATCAAGACCGGATTCTCCGGGAACCATCTGCGCCGCAGCCTCAATCGCGGACTGCAGTACCGCGTCATCGAGTCGGTGAGTATCCCCGAGTTCACTGTCGACGGCGACACCGTCCGGGCCCGATTCGACCTGTCGACCAAGCCGTCGGTGGCCGGGCGCAAGGTCGGGGCCCACATCGACGAGACGTTCCGCATCCCGGCCGACGATCCGTCGGGCAGAGCACAGATCCACCACATCAACGCCGCCATCCGGCCGTTCCTGACGAGATAGGGTCTTGCCGTGGCCACTGCACCCAAGGGTCTGAACTCCAAGCAGGCCGGAACCGTCATCAAGTGGATGTCCCGGTTCAACACGTGGGCCTACAAGGCCACCGGCGGACGCCTCGGCGCCAGCTGGCGGGGCGGCTCCAATCGCTTCTCGGCTCCGCCGCCGGTCGGCATCCTGACCTCGATCGGCCGCAAGTCCGGACAGCCGCGGGAAAGCCCGCTGCTGTTCCTGCGCGAAGGGAACCGGGTGGTGCTCGTGGCCTCGCAGGGCGGCCGGGCCGGCAACCCGATGTGGTACCTGAACATCCAGGCCAACCCCCGGGTCACGTTCCAGATCAAGAGCGAAGTGCTCGAGCTGATCGCCCGCGACGCCACCGATGCCGAGCGCGACGAATACTGGCCCAGGCTGGATGCCATCTACCCTGACTTCGCCAACTACCGGTCCTGGACCGACCGCAAGATCCCGATCATCATCTGCGATCCGGCCTGAGGTTTCGGCGCCGTCGAGCCGGCGGCCCCCAGCAAACGGTCGATTACACTTCGACGCATGACTGCGAGCCTGCCGGATCCGGCCCGCATGCGGATCGGTGTGGCGATCACAACGGTCGGCCGGTGGCCCGCGCTTCGTGATCTGCTCGGCGACCTGGCTGCGCAGACATACCCGCCCGCCGCGGTGGCGATCGCACACCACGACGCGGCCGGCACCGCGGAGCTCGACCAACTCGTGGGCACCTTCGCCGACACCCTCGACATCCGCACAGTGCTCAGTCCGCGCGGTATCTCGAACGGCCGCAATGCCGCGGCCGCAGCGCTGGCCGGCGACGCGGACTGGCTCTGGTTCCCGAACGACACCAGCCGCGTCGATCCGGACTTTCTCGAGCGCGTCTCCCGGCACTGCCGAGGATCGGTGACCGCGTGCGCACTCCAGTTGGTCGACCGCGAAGGCCCCCGGAATCCGCTTCCGCCAGCCGGGTCGAAGCTCACAAGGCGTACCGCGTGGGGAGCGATGGAACCCGCGACAATCATTCGACGCGAGGACTTCCTCGCTGTCGGCGGATTCGATCCGGAGCGGGGTTCGGGTGCGGATTCTCCGTGGCAATCTGGTGAAGGCCCAGACCTGCTGCTGCGCATGGCCGCGCGAGACGGGTTCGAGATCGTGTGGGTCGGCGACATCGTCGTCCACGCGCAGACCGAGTTCGCCCATCTACCGCCCCAGGAGCGCCGGCGGAAGCAACGCAGCTACGGGCGCGGAGCCGGATATGTCCTGCGCACCTGGAACTATCCGCTCTGGTACAAGGCGGCGCACCTGCTCGCGGCAGCTCTGATGCCGCTGCGCAATCCCAAGAAGTTCGGCCCCGGCGAGGCGTTCGCCCTGCTGATCGGACGCGCCGAGGGCCTGTTGGGCCGGACGTTCAGCCATGGGACCGACCACCGGGCGATAGTTCGATGACCGCCCGCCCGGCCCCGCGAAGTCGGGTACCGGTGCGGGCGGAATGGAAGCGCTTGACTCACCTGCTGGCGGTTGTCCTGATCGCCCTTACGGCGATGTCCTGCCACGCCGAGGGTCCGGCCAGGCCGGTCGAGATCGGGATGCTCGTGCACTTCCGTGGCGCCGACGCGGCATCCATCGAGCGGCAGTTCGACCTGATGGCCGCGATGAACGTGAAGTGGGTCAGGCTCGACATCGACTGGGCCGTGATCGAAAGCGAGCGCGGGCGATTCGATTGGGCGCAGACCGACAGGTTCGTCGACGCGGCGCTGGCCCGGCAGATGAACGTGCTGGCGGTTCTCGCGTTCACCCCGGAATGGGCACGGCAACCCGCCCCCGGCCCGGCCAAGTCGTCCCGGCATCTGCGGCCTCGAAACCTGGCGGACTACGGGGACTTCGCTCGAATCGCCACCGCCCGCTACGCGTCGCGCGGGGTGCACAGTTGGGAGATCTGGAACGAACCCAACATCCGGCACTTCTGGCCGCCGCGGCCCGACGCCGATCAGTACGGTGAACTCTTCCGGGTGGCCGCCGACGCGATACGGGACGTCGATCCACAAGCGATCATCCTCATCGGTGGGCTGTCTCCGAAATTCGAGGTGCCGGGTTCGGAAATCGAGCCGGCGGCCTACCTCGAGCAGCTCTACGGCAATGGCACCGCACAACTGGCCGACGGGGTCGCGGCGCATCCGTACACGTTCCCCAAGCTGCCCATGGACACCCAGCAGCGAACCGAAGGCGGTTTCAGTGAACTGCCCGCGCTGCACGCCGTGATGGTCCGCCACGGAGACGGCCTGAAGAAGGTCTGGATCACCGAGTTCGGCGCCCCGACTGGGACCGGCACCCATTCGGTGTCCGAGGAGGACCAGGCCGCCAGCCTGGCGCAGGCTCGCAAGCTCGTCGCAGGCTGGTACTGGGCCGGACCGCTCATCTTCTACGAACTCGTCGACGGCGGAACGGATCCCACCGACATCGCGGAGAACTTCGGCGTGTTGCGCGCGGATCTCACCCCCAAGGCGGCCGCACGGGCACTCATGGCCTCGGGCGGCGGGGGCTGAGCACCTCAACACCGGTCCCGGTCCGGCGGCAGCCACCGGTCCGTCTGCTCTTGCGTCGTCGTTACGGCATTGCTTAGGCTCAATACCTGCGCAAACAAGGCGGCGAGGGGAACGATCGAACCATGGACGTCGGTTCGGCGCGGCGACCACACCGCCCAGTCGCAGGCCCGTCCATGAGTGCCAGAGCCCTGTTGTTGTGGGCCCTGGGTACCGCACTGGTGTTGCGCGTCGCCGTGATGATCCTCAAGAGCGACATCTCGCAGGGTGCGAACATCTGGGAGTACGGCGAGCAGGGCCTGTGCGCGCTCGAGAACAACGGCCAACTCTGTCTCCACTATTCGCCCGACGGACAGGCCAGCTACCCGTCGGCCTACATGCCCCCGATGCTCAGCTACCTCTGGCTCGGCCTGTTCCATGTCTTCGGCGACGGCACGGCGGCCCGGGCGGTCTGGCTCGCCGCCAATCTGGCGGCCGGACTCGGCTGCGTGGCGTTGGTGTTCTACCTGTCGCTGAAGCTGTGGCCCTCACGCTGGGCGGCGTTCGCGGCCGCCATGCTCATCGCCTGCTACCCCACGTTCGTCTTCGTGACGGCGACCTACCATCAGACGAACTGGGCGGTGCTGTTACTCCTGGCGGTCACCGCCGTCGCGGTCAAGCTGGCGGCAGGAGCCAACCCACTGCTGTACGGCGCCGCCGGCGGACTTCTCTGTGGGCTCGCCGCGCTCAACCGCACCGAGATGCTCCTGATCGGACCCGTTCTGATCGCGCTGGGGGCGTTCTGGAAGCGTCGGTTCTCCACCGTGCTGAAGGTGGGGCTGGCCGGGGCGTTGGCGATGATGCTGGTGATCGCTCCGTGGACGCTGCGCAACTACGACACGTTCGGGCGATTCATCCCGACTGCGCAGAGCATGGGCTACAACCTCTGGAAAGGGTTCAACCCGTACACGAACGGGTCGGGCAACCTGTCCGAGGCGACCGATGGTCCCGGCCGCGCTGAGCTGGTCGCGATCCAGGAGTCGGTGCCGGAGGGGCCCGGGTACGAAACGCGGGTGCAGGACGCCTACATGGAAGCGTTTCAAGCCGACGTGCGCGACGCCTCCCCGCTGCGGCTCATCGAGCTGACCGCCAACAAGGTCCTGCTGTTGTGGGGCTACGACTGGACCGACCTGGAGACCACGGCCGGGCTCGCGTACCTCGTGCCGTGGTTGGTGACGACCCTTCTCGCCATCGTGGGTTTCGTCGCGGCGTGGCGTCGGCGGCGGTGCGTCCGGACCGCCGCCGCGACGATCTACGGCACCGCCGTCGTCCTGCTCACCGTGTCCTACGCAGTGACCACCGTGCACGCGCGCTACCGGATGCACCTCGAGCCGTACCTGTTCATCATGGCCGGAATCGGCATCCAGGTGCTGTGGTTTCGGGTCCTTCAGGCTCGCGCAGAGCGGGCACGACGTGACCTGCCCCGGTAGCGGACGCAGATACCCCGGTCAGTCGTCGGCTGCGTCCTTGTGGTGGGTCATCGTCAGGACGACGCCGATCACGGTCGTCCCGGCCCGACCGAGGACATCCACCGCGGCTGCCAGCCTCTTGCGTTTCGTCCTGTGCAGGCGCGCGAGGACGAGCACTCCCTGTGCGCTGCGGGCCACGATGGCGGCATCGATGGTCCGCAGTGACGGGGAATCGACGATGACATAGTCGAATTGGCTGCCCAAGGTACTCAGCACGTCCTTGGTGGCCGGGGATCCGAGTAGTTCGGTGGGGCTGGGCAACACCGCCCCGGAGGTGAGCACACTCACCCCGGCCAGGCGCGTTTCCTGGAGCGACTCCTGAAGGGTCGCCGCACCGGTGAGCACGGTGGTCAGACCCGGCTCGGCCGGCACGCCGAGATACGAGGCGACCCGCGGGCGCCGGAGATCGGCGTCGACGACGGCGACGTTGTAGTCGGACTGGGCCAACGCCTGTGCGAGGTTGACCGCAGTCGTCGTTCGGCCCTCGCCGGCCATCGAACTGGCCACCACGATCACCCGGGGCCCGTCGGTGACCTCGAGGAACTGCAGGTTGACCCGCAGATCGCGAAAGGCGTCGGCGATCGGTGAGTGATCGCTGCCGAAGGAGATCAGCGGGTCCTTCCGGCGGCGCTCGTCGAATGGGATGTCGGCGATCACCCCGACACCGGTGACCGACTCGACAGTGGCCGCGCGGCGGATCGCTCCGTCCAGCCGGTCGCGAACGAGTGCGATGACGATGCCGAGGACGAGACCGAGCATTCCGGCGATCGCCAGGTTCCGAGACGTCTTGGGCGTGATCGAAGCGTCCGGGGTCTCGGCGCGCTGCTCGACCATCACCCGCGCGTTGGGTTCCACACCGAACCGCGGGGTCTCCAGCCCCGCGGCCATGACGGCGAATTCGTCGGACAGCGTGTTGGCGATGTCGCGCGCCTGCTCGGGCGACGGGTCGGTCACCGTGACGTAGATGAGAACGGTGTCCGTCGGCGCGCTCGCCTCGACCCGCGACTGCAGGTCGGACGCGGACATGTCGAGGCCGAGGCTGTCGACGGTGCGCTGCGCGACGACCTCGCTCATCAACAGCTCGATGTAGGACAGGACGCGACGCTGCGCGAAGAGGTCACCGTCGTTGGCCTCGGTGTTGTCGCCCTCCGAACTCGTCGACACGAACAGCAGCGTCGAAGCCTGGTACAGCGGTGTGCCGAGCAGCGAATAGCCGAGTGCGCCGAGAACGGCCACGGCGAATGTCACGCAAACAACGAGCCACCGGGTGCGCAGAATCCGTACGAAATCCTGGACTGTCAAGTGCGACCCTTCATCGCCGATGCTCCCTCGTCGTTGCCACCTGCGCACCACCATGGCCGTGCTGTGGTCGTCACGCTATCCCAGAATGCTGTCCGGCCCCCCGCCGCGCCACAATCCGGTGACCTCATGTTATGCCGTGATCACGGCGTCATAGGACAGGCGGGCAGTGTCACCGGACTCCGCGCCGTCGCGCCGACACGGCGCTGCCGGTGATCGAACGTCGCCCGCGTATGCCGCCGGTATAGTCCTAGACCCTGACGTATTTGGAGCTCGAACACCCGAAGGTAGAACAGCGTGCACCCGGTCAGTTCAGTCCTGCTAGCGGTTCCGCAGCGACTTCGGGCTCAACGAGCCGTCGCACGCGGGCAACTGCGCAACACGCTGCGGATACTGGCCGCGGCATGGTTGCTGATCCTTCCGGCGATGTTCGCCGGTGCGGGTGTCGGACAGGCGCAGCCCGGTGACGAGGACACCGTCACCGCCCCCGGCGACGACGGTTCGTTCCCGCTGAGCTGGCCCGCGCTCGGCTTGACCGACAACGTGGTCCTCGACCCGTACATCAGTCTCGGTGACTACACCCCGCAGACCTACAGCGTGCCGGTGCCCGCGGGGATGTCCGCGACGCGGCTACAGGGCATCATCCGGCGGGCGACGAACACCGCGCCCGGCTATCTGTCCATCAATGACAGCACCGGCAGGTTGCTCGCAGCGGTCGAACTGCCGCCTCCGGGGGCAGCGACCGCGGTGGCCCCCTTCGACGTGGACATATCGACTGCGCAGGTGCGCGCAGGGGTGATGGACCTGTCCTTCACCGTCCAGCCGACTGAACCCATCGACCGCGTCTGCGGCCCGCTGCAGCTGATCACCCTGAGCGACCTGTCCACGGTTTACACCGGGATCGAAGCCCCGGTGACCACCATCGCCGAGTTCTTCCCGCAGGTACTCGACCGGGTGAGCGTCTATGCACCGTTCGACGCCGACGCCGCCGAACAGCAGTCGGTATTGACCCTGGTCTCGACTCTGGCGCGGCTGTACCAGGCCCAGGCCCTGCCCATCACCGTCGTCAACCAGCCGCGAGGCGCAGCTCCCCCGCCGGTCGGCCAGCGCAGCCGCGCGATCGTCGTCGAGAGCGGTGACGCCGGTCTCGAGCTGGAGAACCCCGGCACCCCGGGAACCTACCTCCGGGTCTCCGGCAGCGGTGAGGAACTCACCACGCAGGTGTCGCTTCTGGTCAACGAGCTGCAGTCGATGGCACAGGCGCCCTTCGTCCGGGTCGACCAGGCCGGCGCGCCCGCCACCCCGGCCGGCGACACGGTCACCTTCGACCAGATGGGCATAAGCGGTCAACTCGACGTCCTTCGGACGAACCGCCTGTCGGTCGCGGCGCCCGTGTCTGCGCTGGGTTCCGGCCGGGTCGACTCCGTCGAGGTGCATCTGCTCGCCGACTACACCCCGGTGGCCGACGGTGACGCGGCCACCGTCGTCATCCGGTCCAACGGTGCCGTCGTCTACCGGTCACTGCTCGACGACAGCGGCCGCCTGGATGCGACGTTCACCGTGGACCGGCAGGAGTTGGGCCAATGGATGGCCCTCGAATTCGTCCTCACCTACACCCCGCGCCAGATCTGTGGGCCACTGATCGCGCCGCTGACCTTCCAACTCGATCCTCGATCGACGATGACCGTCCACCAGGGCGGCCCCCCGCGGGGCGGTTTCGCCGCGTTCCCCTCCGAGTTCAGCCCCACGTACATGGTCGCGCTCGACGGCAGCAGCCCGAACCAACTCGGCTACGCCGCCGCTGTCGTCGCCTCCGTCGCCGAACAGACGACCACCCAGCTGACTCCCCAAGTCGTCGACCTCGAATCCGCCGCCGAGTCCACCTCCGGTGCGCTGATCGTGGCCCGGTCGGAGGCGATCCAGCAGACCGCCCTGACCCCGCCGGTGAGCGGGGACGACACCGTCGTGGATTTCCGGCTGCCCACCGAGCTCCGCGCGAACATCCAGGACGGGATCGGGTCGATCCAGGCCTTCGCCGACCAAGCCCGCAACCGTTCCGTCGTGCTCGTCACGACGACTGGGGCGTGGACGCTGGTGGACCCACTGTTCGGCTACCTCGAGCAGGCTGACGGTGGCTGGGCGCAGTTGTTCGGGGACGTGCTCGCCGCCGGGGTCGCCGGCACCCCGACGAACGTCGAGATCCGGGCCGGCGCCGACACCGCCGAGGCGTCCGATGCCGGCGAGGGAGCCCAATCGCCGTCCCAGTTACCGAATCCGTGGATCCTCGGCGGGGTCGCCGTGGCGGTGATCGCCGTCATCGGCACGGTCGCGGCGGCCCTGTGGGCACGCCGGCGGCGTGCCGCCCGACCTGCCGGACCCGACGACGAGCCGTCGAGCACGCCGGGACACCGCGCCTAGCGCCGGCGTCCGGACAGCTCGGCGGCAACCGCCTCGGCTGCGGTGTCGAAGAAGATGCCGGCCTGACGGGCGGTGACATGCGCCCAGCCGCGCGCGGCCAGCCGGGCGGCGGCCACCTCGTCACGGCAGTACGTGCGCAGCAGGTCCGCCAGCGCGTGCTGATCGCGAGGGTCGAAATAGTCAGCCCCGCCGCCGCAGGTCTCCCGCAGCGCGGGGATGTCGGAAGCCAACACCGCGGTGTGCGCCGCCATCGCCTCGATCGGTGGCAGGCCGGCACCTTCGTGCAGGGACGGCATGACCAGCAGATCGGCTCCGGCCACCAGCGCGCGCAGCACGTCGAAGTCGAGTCGGCCCATCACCTGGACCCGGTCGCCCTGCTGTTCTGCCAGGGCCGCCACCCGCTCATCGCCACCGCGCAGCGACTCCCCGCTGCCGGCGATCACCAGGGTCTGGGTGATGTCGTCGGCGACCTCGGAGAACGCCTCCAACAGCAGCGGCAGGTTCTTGTGCCACTTGGTGTTTCCGACGTAGAGGATGTAGCGCCCGGACACCGGGCACAGCGCCGGGTCGGCCGGCCGGAACCACGCCTCATCCACCGGGAGCGGTGTCACCATCACCGTGGCGGACGGTCGTAGCCGCGCCAGGGAGTCCGCCGTCGCGATCGAGGGCGTGAACACGATGCGGCAGCGGCGTGCATCGAGGGTCATCATCAGCCGGGCGTAGGTGCGCCGGGCCCGGTTCTGCCCGCTGATGTCGTACGGCCTCAGGTGCATGGTGTCGTGCACGGTTGCGAACACCTCGACCCGGCGGTTTCGCGGCCGCAGCGTCGCGAGCGGAAACGGGTAGTGCGGCACCCACAGCGCTCGGGGGGTCACCGTTCGCAGCGCGCGATCCCACAGCCGCTGCTCGGCCATCGAATACATCGGAGCTGCGTCGGGCTCGGTGATCACCGTCGTGCTGTCCCGCAGCGGCGGAACCGCGTGCTCGGCGGCCAGCACCGCCAGAGACAGTCCACGGTCGGCGAAAGTGCTCTCCAGGTGGGGCAGCAACAAGCCGATGTAGGTGCCGATGCCGCTCTGCCGGATGTGGCGCGCGTCGAACAGCAGATCGATCTGTGTGCTCACCTACCTGCCCCCTTCTACCGGCGAACGTGCACTGACGGCCCGACTCAGCGCAGCCGGCCTTCCAATGCGGGCAGGAATTCCGGGCTGTCCCACATGCGCCGCAGCGTCTCGTCCAGTCCGTGCTGCGGAGTCCAACCGAAGACGTCCCGGATCTGGGAGATGTCGGCACCCAGGTAGGGGCGGTCCACCGCCCGCATCCGGCTGGCGTCCTGACGCACCTCGAAATCGAGGCCGAGGACCGAACGCATCCGGTCCACGATCTCCATCACCGAGTACTGCCGGCCGCTGCCGAGGTTGACGACCTCGCACTCGCCGGGCGGCGGTGCGCTGCCGATCGCGGCCGCGGCGAAGCCTCCGGCCGCGTCCTGCACGTCGATGTAGTCGCGCTTGGGCCAGGTGTTGCCCAGCTCGATCGCCTCGGGATTCCCGCGGAGCTGCACGACGATCGCCGGCAGCAGATGCGGGTTGGTCTCGCCCGGACCGATGACGTTGAACAATCGCACGATGACGCCGGACAGCCCGCGGCTGGAAGCGAACATCCGCACGTAGTCCTCGCCGTGGGCCTTGGTGATGCCGTAGATGTCGACCGGCTCGACCACGGACTCCGATTCGCGATGGGGGGCCTCGTCCGGCCGGTAGACCGCGCCGCTGCTGGCGAACACGAACCGGGTGCCGGGTTTACACGCGGCCAGCACGTTGACCGTGCCGGCGACGTTGGTGGCCACGGCATTGGCCGGATCGCCGTCACATTCCGGGATGTAGTGGATGGCCGCCAGGTGCACGACGACGTCCGGGCCGAAGTCGTCGGTCAGGGCCCGGGTCGCCGCCGGGTCACGCAGGTCAACGCGCTCGAAGGCGAACCCGTCGGGTTCGCCGGCCAGCCAGTCCGGGGTGCCGTACCGCAACAGGTCGGCCACGAGCACGTCGGCTTCTTCCCGCAGCGCGCGCACCAGCTCCCTGCCGACGAACCCCGCTCCACCGGTCACCATGATGCGCATGTGCAGTCCCCCGCTTCCCCGGTCCGATCCGTTGTCATCTGCCTGCCACCGCTCGCACGCAGCCCTCCAGGGTGTCGGCGATCCGCGACCAGTCCAGGAAACCCGCTCCGGCCAATCCCGCCTGGGAGAACACATCCCAGTCCGATTCGACTGCCAGCAGCGCGTCGGCGAACTCGGCGGGCCCGGTACCGCAGACCACACCGGCGCGGTACTGGGTCACCACATCCTTGGCGCCGTTCTCCGGGAAGTCGGCGGTCACCACGGGCAGACCGCTGGCCATGGCCTCGGCGATGACGCGCGGGAATCCCTCCCGGCGGCTGGGCATTCCGAGTACGGCCGCGCGGGAGAGCAGGCGGATCTTCTCCGCCTCGTCCACCGACCCGACCACCTGCACCCGGTCGGACACCGCGCAGCGACGCGCATACTCCTCGATCTCACCGCGCGACGGGCCGTCGCCGGCGATCACCAGATCCCCGGGCAACCCACGGCCGACGGCGATCTCGAAGGAGTCGATGAGCAGCGACAGGTTCTTGTGCGGGGCCAGCCGGCCGACGTAGAGCACCCCGGAGCGCTCGCTGCGAGCACTGCACCGGTACCGCTCGGTCACGATGCCGCTGGGCAGCACCGTGCACGGCCGCCCGGACTGGGCGGTGATGGCCGTCGCCACCGCCTCGCTCACCGCGAAGTTCGAGCCGACCAGCTTGGGCAGCCTGGGCTGGAGGAGCCGGAACAACCGGTCGTCGCGTACCTCGCACCAGTGGATGCCGCTGCGCGCCCGAACCGCCTTGGGCAGCGCGGTCACGTGCATCAACGGCCACTCGTTGAGCAGGAAGAAGTCGTAGTGGGTCTTGGCCGCCAGTCGCCGCACCCCGGCGCTGTAGCGCACGATGTCGAACCAGTTCCGCCGCAGCGCCGCAATGGCCGGGTTCAGGTAGTCGCCGCCGTTGGGGTTGCGGTGCACTGTGACGCCGTTGATCCGCTCGTGCGCGGCAAGCCCACCCACGTGCCCGATGCAGAACACGTCGACGTGATGTCCGCGGCGCACCATCGCCTCGGCCAGCTCCTGGAAGAACACTTCCTGCCCGCCGACGCTGGGTGTGTAGAGCTCGGTCAGGAACGCGAGCTTGAGCGCCACTGGACCTGCCTAACGTCGGATCAGCCGGAACTCTCGGTGATGTTACCGGTGCCGGTCTCCGCGAGCCGGTCAGTCGCCGAACTCAGCGAACACCGCCATCACCCCGGTCGGCCTACCATCGGGGTCATGACGCAGTCCCCGTCCACGTCGCCTGGCGCAACGTATGACCTGCACTTCTACTTCGACCCTGTCTGCCCGTTCGCCTGGATGACCAGCAAGTGGGTCCGGCTGGTGGCCACCCGGCGGGACTACCGGGTGGACTGGCGATTCATCTCGTTGCGAATTCTCAACGCGCACATCGACTACGACGCGCACTTTCCGCCGGAGTACGAAGCCGGGCACACCGCCGGACTACGCCTGCTGCGGGTGCTGGCGCGGGTGCGCGCCGAACACGGGCGCGGTGCCGTCGGAGGGCTCTACGAGGCGGTCGGCGCCCGCATCTTCGACACGGCACGCAGCGCCGATCCACTCGAGGCGGCTGCGCAGGGCACCCGGGAACTGATCGAGCCACTGCTGGGTGCGGCCGGGCTGCCCACCGGCCTGGCCGACGCTCTCGACGACACCGACCTCGACCGGGAGATCCGCGCCGAGACCGATGAGGCGCTAGCGCTGACCGGACGTGACGTCGGCACCCCGATCCTGCACTTCCAGCCGCCGGGCGGCACCGCGTTCTTCGGGCCGGTGATCAGCCGCCTGCCTGCCCCCGACGATGCGGTGGCGCTGTGGGATCACGTGATCGCGCTGGCGTCGTTTCCCGGTTTCGCCGAATTGAAGCGCTCGCTGCGTGAACTGCCTCAGCTGGCCGGCCTGGGTGTCGATGTCGACGAGGTCGGCAAACAGGAGGACTGGCATGGCGGCAGCCGCCGGCTCAAGAAGTGAGGCCCCCTCAGGCTCCGTAGACAGGCACCGCCGGCCGCGCCTTGGCCAGCAGATCAGCCACCACCGGGCCGAGGTCGGCCGGATCCCACTTGGCGCCCTTGTCGATCTGCGGGCCGTGTGCCCAGCCCTCGGCGACCCGGATCTTGCCGCCCTCGACCTCGAACACCCTGCCCGTCACCTCGCGGGACTCGGGGCTGCCGAGCCACACCACCAACGGTGAGACGTTCTCCGGTGCCATCGCATCGAAGTCGGCGTCCTGGGTGGACATCATGTCGGCGAACACCGTCTCGGTCATCCGGGTGCGCGCCGACGGCGCGATCGCGTTGACGCTGACCCCGTAGCGGCCCATCTCGGCGGCGGCGACCAAGGTCAACGCCGCGATACCCGCCTTGGATGCGCTGTAGTTCGCCTGCCCGACACTGCCCTGCAGCCCGGCGCCGGAGCTGGTGTTGATGATCCGGGCGTCGACCGTGTTGCCGGCCTTGGACTGTGCGCGCCAGTACGCGCCAGCGTGCTTCATCGTGGCGAAGTGCCCCTTTAGGTGCACCGCGGTGACGGCGTCGAACTCCTCTTCACTGGTGTTGGCGAGCATCCGGTCGCGCACGATCCCGGCGTTGTTGACCAGCACGTCCAGCCCGTCGAAGGCGTCGACGGCCGTCTGGATCAGCCCCTCGGCCTGCGCCCAGTCGGCGACGTTGGCGCCGCTGGTGACGGCTTCGCCTCCGGCGGCGACGATTTCGTCGACCACGCTCTGGGCAGCGCTACCGCCGCCGGCGGGCGAGCCGTCGAGGCCGACTCCGATGTCGTTGACCACCACCCGGGCGCCTTCGTCGGCGAAGGCCAGGGCGTGCGCCCTGCCGATTCCGCCGCCTGCACCCGTCACGATGACCACGCGGCCGTCGAGCAGTCCCATTGCTGTCGTCTCCTTACTTGATGTCGGCTGTCGTGGTCGACAGGTAGTGCGGCGGTTCTCCGCCACCATGGACCTCGAGCGAGGCCCCGCTGATGTAGGAAGCGGCATCGGAGGCCAGAAATGCTGCCGCCCAACCGATGTCCCCGGGTTTGGCCAGCCGCCCCAGCGGCACGTTGGCCGAGATCGCGGCGATGGATTCGGCGTCACCGTAGAACAGTTCGGCCTGTTCGGTCTCGACCATGCCGACCACGACCGCGTTCACCCGCACCTTCGGGGCCCACTCGACGGCCAGGGTGGCTGTCATGTTGTCCATGCCGGCCTTCGCCGCGCCGTACGCGACGGTCCCCGGGGTTGGACGGGTGCCGCTGACGCTGCTGATGTTGACGATGGAGCCGCCGGCGGGTTGGGCCTGCATCACCGCGTTGACGTGGGTGGACACCGACAGCGCCCCGAGCAGGTTGAGCTCGATGATCTTTCGGCTGAAATTCGCCGACGCCTCGGCCGCCGGCACATGCGGCGAGCCGCCTGCGTTGTTGACGACGACGTCGAGCCGGCCATGGTCGGCGACGACACCGTCGACGAGCCCCTTGACGGCGGCGTCGTCGCGGATGTCGCAGGCGCGGAACTCGTAGGGCGACCCCTCGACCGGGCGGCGCGCGCAGGTCACCACGGTGGCTCCCTGGTCGGCGAAGACCTTGCTGATACCGGCCCCGACGCCGCGTACGCCGCCCGTGACGAGCACGACGCGGCCGGCGAGACCGAGGCTTATCGCGGCGGGCACGTGCCTGTCGGCGGTGTCAGTCACTGTGCTAGCGTACCAAGCAAATGCTTGCTTAGGTAGCCGCCCCGTAGTCAGCCCAGGAGTGCGCATGACGATTTCCACAGCGACCGTGGAACCGGGCATCGTCTCGGTCACCGTCGACTACCCGCCCGTCAACGCGATCCCCTCGCGCGGGTGGTTCGAACTGGCCGACACGATCACCGCGGCCGGCCGCGACATGAGCACCCATGTGGTCGTGCTGCGCGCCGAGGGACGCGGATTCAACGCCGGCGTCGACATCAAGGAGATGCAGAAGACCGAGGGCTTCACCGCGCTGATCGACGCCAACCGCGGCTGCTTCGAAGCCTTCCGTGCGGTCTACGAATGCGCGGTGCCGGTCGTTGCGGCGGTCAACGGCTTCTGCGTCGGCGGCGGCATCGGCCTGGTGGGCAACGCCGATGTGATCGTGGCCTCCGACGACGCCACCTTCGGCCTGCCCGAGGTCGAACGCGGCGCACTGGGCGCGGCCACGCATCTGTCACGCCTTGTGCCCCAACATATGATGCGCCGGCTGTTCTTCACCGCCGCCACCGTCGACGCCGACACCCTGCACCACTACGGGTCGGTGCACGAGGTGGTGCCGCGCGCCGAACTCGACGAGGCCGCGTTGCGGGTTGCCCGCGACATCGCCACCAAGGACACCCGGGTGATCCGCGCCGCCAAGGAAGCGCTGAACTTCATCGACGTGCAGAAGGTCAACTCGAGCTACCGCATGGAGCAGGGCTTCACGTTCGAACTGAACCTCGCCGGGGTGTCCGACGAACACCGGGACGCGTTCGCCGGAACCGCCAAGGGGAAGCCATGACAGACAAGCGCACCACGCTCGACGAGGCCGTCTCGTCGATCGAAAGCGGGATGACCGTCGGCATCGGCGGCTGGGGTTCGCGGCGCAAGCCGATGGCCTTCGTGCGCGCCCTGCTGCGCACCGACGTCACCGACCTCACCGTGGTCACCTACGGCGGTCCCGATGTCGGGCTGCTGTGTTCTGCCGGCAAGGTCAAGCGCGTCTACTACGGCTTCGTCTCGCTGGATTCGCCGCCGTTCTACGACCCCTGGTTCGCGCGAGCCCGCACCACGGGTTCGATCGAGGCACGGGAGATGGATGAGGGCATGCTGCGCTGCGGGCTGCAGGCCGCCGCCCAGCGGCTGCCGTTCCTGCCGATCCGCGCCGGTCTCGGCAGCGACGTGCGGGCCTTCTGGGGCGAGGAACTCAAGACCGTGCGCTCGCCCTACCCGACCGGTGGCGGCTACGAGGAGCTGATCGCGATGCCGGCGCTGAACCTCGACGCCGCCTTCGTGCACATGAACGCCGGCGACTCGGCGGGCAACGCCGCCTACACCGGCATCGATCCGTACTTCGACGATCTGTTCCTGATGGCGGCGGCCCGCCGCCACCTGTCGGTGGAGAAGGTGGTGAGCACCGAGGAACTGATCAAATCCGTTCCGCCGCAGGCGTTGCTGATCAACCGGATGATGGTCGACACGGTGGTCGAGGCCCCCAACGGTGCCCACTTCACCACCGCCGAGCCCGACTACCGCCGCGACGAGAAGTTCCAGCGGCACTACGCCGAGGCGGCCGGCTCCGACGAGACCTGGGAACAGTTCGTGGCGACCTACCTGTCCGGCAGTGAGGCCGACTACCAGTTCGCGGTGCGCGCATTCGCCGAGCAGCAGAGGGAGGCCTCGAAGTGATCGCCGTGACCCGCCCAGAGGTGTGCGCCGTCGCCTGCGCCGAACTGTTCCGTGACGCAGGCGAGATCATGGTCAGCCCGATGACCACGATCGTGTCCATCGGGGCCCGGCTGGCCAGGCTGACGTTCTCCCCCGACATCCTGCTGACCGACGGGGAGGCACGCCTGATCGCCGACACCCCGGCGATCGGCGCCCCCGCGGCCATCGAGGGCTGGATGCCCTTCGGCCGGGTCTTCGAGACCCTGGCCTGGGGCCGCCGCCACGTCGTGATGGGCGCCAACCAGATCGACCGTTACGGGAATCAGAACCTGTCGGCCTTCGGGCCGCTGCAGCACCCGAAACGCCAGATGTTCGGTGTGCGCGGCGCGCCGGGCAACAGCATCAACCACGCAACGAGCTACTGGGTGGGCAACCACTCCAAGCGGGTGTTCGGCGACTCGGTCGATGTGGTGTCCGGGATCGGCTGGGACAAGGTCGATCCGGACAATCCCGCCTTCCGGTTCGTCAACGTCTACCGGGTCGTGACGAACCTCGGCGTGTTCGACTTCAACGGACCCGACCATCAGATGCGCGCGGTGTCCCTGCATCCCGGCGTGGCGCCCGAACAGGTCGCCGAGAACACGTCCTTCGAGGTCCACGGTCTGGAGGGAGCCGACACCACCCGGCTTCCCACCGAAGACGAGCAGAAGCTGCTGCGCGAGGTCATCGACCCGAAGTCGCTGCGCGACAAAGAGGTGAAGTAGGTACGGCATGACCTCCCGTCTGAAGACCCCGCTGACCGAACTGGTCGGCATCGAACACCCGGTGGTGCAGACCGGGATGGGCTGGGTGGCCGGTGCGCGCCTGGTGGCCGCGACGTCTAACGCCGGCGGCCTGGGCATCCTCGCGTCGGCCACGATGACCCTCGATGAACTCGAGACGGCCGTGGCCAAGGTCAAGGCGGCCACCGACAAGCCGTTCGGGATCAACATCCGCGCCGACGCCGGCGACGCCAAGGAGCGCGTCTCCCTCCTGATCCGCGAAGGAGTCAAAGTCGCCTCCTTCGCTCTGGCCCCCAAGCCCGACCTGATCGCCGAGCTCAAAGACGCCGGCGTCGTGGTCATCCCGTCGGTGGGTCTGGCCAAGCACGCCAAGAAGGTCGCCGGCTGGGGCGCCGACGCCGTGATCGTCCAGGGCGGCGAGGGTGGTGGCCACACCGGGCCGATCGCGACCACCCTGTTGCTGCCCTCGGTGCTCGACGCGGTCGCCGACACCGGCATGCCGGTGATCGCGGCGGGCGGCTTCTTCGACGGCCGCGGGCTGGCCGCGGCGTTGACCTACGGGGCGGCCGGAGTCGCCATGGGCACCCGCTTCCTGCTGACCTCGGACTCCACCGTTCCCGACACGGTCAAACAGCGCTATCTGCAGGCCGCGCTGGACGGCACCGTGGTGTCCACCAAGGTCGACGGCATGCCGCACCGGGTACTGCGCACCGGGCTGGTCGAGAAGCTGGAGAGCGGTTCACCGCTGCGGGGCCTGTCGGCCGCGGTCGGCAACGCCCAGAAGTTCAAGAAGATGTCGAAGATGTCCTGGCGCTCGATGATCAGCGACGGGATGGAGATGCGCCACGGCAAGGACCTGACCTGGTCGCAGGTGATCATGGCCGCCAACACCCCGATGTTGCTCAAAGCCGGTCTGGTGGAAGGCAACACCGATGCCGGTGTGCTGGCCTCCGGTCAGGTCGCCGGCATCCTCGACGATCTGCCGTCCTGCGCCGAGTTGGTCCCCTCGATCGTCGCCGAGGCCGTCGAGCAGCTGCGCAAGGCGTCCGGCTACATCGTCTAGATCGTCTAGTCCGTCAAACCGACCCCTGGCCGACCGAGGTCTTCTTAGACTGGCGAACCATGAAGACCAACGCAGCGATCCTGTGGGAGTACGGCGGGGACTGGACCGTCGAGGAGATCGACCTGGACCCGCCCGGTGACGGCGAGGTCCTGGTGTCCTGGGAGGCCACCGGGCTGTGCCACTCCGACGAGCACATCCGCAGCGGCGACCTGCCCGCCCCGCTGCCCTTGATCGGGGGGCACGAGGGCGCGGGGATCGTTCGGGAAGTCGGTGCCGGTGTCGTCGGTCTGGCGCCCGGCGACCACGTCGTCGCGTCGTTCCTGCCGGCCTGCGGCCGGTGCCGGTTCTGCTCCACCGGCCATCAGAACCTCTGCGACCTGGGCGCGATGATCATGGCCGGAACGCAGCTGGACGGCTCGTATCGCCGGCGTGCTCGCGGCCAGGACATCGGTGTGATGGCGCTGGTCGGTACGTTCTCGCAATACGGCACGGTGCCGGAGGCATCGATCGTCAAGATCGACGACGACATCCCGCTGTCGCGGGCGTGCCTGCTCGGGTGCGGTGTCACGACGGGGTGGGGTTCGGCGGTCAACACCGCCGATGTTCAGCCGGGTGACACCGTCGTGGTCATCGGGTTCGGCGGAATCGGCAGCGGTGCCGTGCAGGGTGCCAGGCTGGCCGGCGCGGAGAAGATCGTTGTCGTCGAGCCGGTGGAGAGCAAGCGCGAGAAGGCGATTGCGCTCGGAGCCACGCATTTCGTCACCTCGCTGGAGGAGGCCACGGCGCTGGTGGCCGACCTGACCCGCGGCGTGATGGCCGACTCCGCCATCTTGACCGTCGGCCTGTTGGAGGGCGCGATGCTCGAGGACGCCGCCAACATCATCCGCAAGGGCGGTGCGGTGGTGATGACCGCGCTGTCCACCATGGCCGACAACTCACCCACGCTGGGCTTGATGATGTTCACGCTGTTCCAGAAGCGGCTGCTGGGCAGCCTCTACGGCGAGGCCAACCCGCGCGCCGACATCCCGCGGCTGTTGTCGCTGTACCGCGAGGGCAAGCTGCTGCTCGACGAGACGGTCACCCACGAGTACAAACTGGCCGAGGTCAACGAGGGATACCAGGACATGCGGGACGGCCGCAACATCCGCGGCGTCATCCTGCACGACCACTGAGGTTGGAGCTCAGAGCCTTTCGATGATGGTGACGTTGGCGGTTCCGCCGCCCTCGCACATCGTCTGCAGACCGTACCGTCCACCGACGCGCTCGAGGTTGTTGAGCATGGTGGCGAACAGCTTTGCGCCGGTGGCGCCCAGCGGATGCCCGAGGGCGATCGCACCACCGCTGGGGTTCACCTTCTCCGGGTCGGCCTTGGTCTCCTTGAGCCAGGCCTGCACCACGGGGGCGAAAGCCTCATTGATCTCGACGGTGTCGATGTCCTCGATCGACAGCCCGGTCTTGTCCAGCGCGTAGCGGGTCGCCGGGATCGGGCCGGTGAGCATGAACACCGGATCGGCGCCGCGGGCACTGATGTGGTGGATGCGGGCCCGCGGGGTGAGGCCGTGGTCCTTGACCGCCTGCTCCGAGGCCAGCAGCACCGCACTGGCACCGTCGGAGATCTGGCTGGCCATCGCGGCGGTCAGCCGGCCGCCGTCGACCAGCGTCTTGAGCCCGGCCATCTTCTCCAGCGAGGTGTCCCGCGGACCTTCGTCGGTGACGAAGCCGTCGACCGGGATGATCTCGTTCTCGAAGTATCCGGCGCGGATCGCGGCCTGCGCGCGCTGGTGGCTGGCCAGGGCGAACTGCTCCATCTCTTCGCGCGAGATGTCCCACTTCTCGGCGATCAGCTCGGCGCCGCGGAATTGGGAGATCTCCTGATCGCCGTAGCGGTGCAGCCAGCTCTTCGACTCGTTGGTCGGGGAAGTGAATCCGAACTGCTCGGCGACGGTCATGGCCGAGCTGATCGGGATCTGGCTCATGTTCTGCATCCCGCCGGCCACGATGAGGTCCGCGGTGCCGGACATGATGGCCTGCGCACCGAACGACACAGCCTGCTGACTCGAGCCGCACTGCCGGTCCACGGTGACCCCGGGAACCTCCTCGGGGAATCCCGCCGCCAGCCAGGACAGCCGCGCGATGTTGCCGGCCTGCGGGCCGATCGCGTCGACACATCCGGCGATGACATCGTCCACCGCGCCCGGGTCGACGTCGACGCGCTCGAACAGCCCGCGCCAGCCTGCCGCCCCGAGATCGACGGGGTGCACCCCGGCCAGCGAGCCGTTGCGCTTGCCCACAGCGGTGCGCACAGCATCGATGACATACGCGTCGCCCATTAGCGGTCTCCTTCTGTTGTGATGCCACCGAGCACGATGGCCAGGTATTGGTTTCCGACCTGTTCGGCCGTGAGCGGCCCGCCGGGCTGATACCAGCGGACCGAAACCCAGGTGGTGTCGCGGATGAAACGGTAGACGAGGTCGACGTCGAGGTCGGGCCGGAAGCTGCCCTCGGCCACCCCCCGCTTGAGGACCTCCACCCACATCCTGCGCTGTTCGCGATTGCGTTCGTTCAGGAAGCCGAACTGCGGGAGCGGGTTGAGCCGCTTGGCCTCGTCCTGGTAGATGACGACCTGCGCGTGCCGATGCTCGATGGCCTCGAAGGAGACCATGAACAGACCCCTCACCTGCTCCAGTGGGTCCGTGGTGCCCGCCACGATTTCGTCGTAGCGGGTGAACAGCCAGTCCAGGAAATCGCGCAGGACCTCTTCGACCATCTGTTCCTTGGACTTGAAGTGGTGATAGAGGCTTCCGGACAGGATCCCGGCCGAATCGGCGATGTCGCGCACGGTGGTGGCCCGCAGGCCACGCTCGGCGAACATCGTCGCAGCGAGCTGCAGTAGCTCGTCGCGGCGGCTGGGAGGCGCCTTGTCCACCGCGCAAGCATAGCAACCAAGCGCTTGCTAGGTAAGCCGGGGCGCGGTCAGCCTTCTTGGCCGCGACCCGCGACCTGGGATATTTTGGTTCAACGTACGGGCACGCAGGAGTGAAGGGCCGCAGTTGACTGTTCAGCACTTCGCACCGCACGGGAACTGACCAGACGGCCGATCCATGGAGAGCAGCGAGACCGTCCCGAACCGGACCCGGCCGACGTTCACAACCTCGTCCCCGCGATCCGCAGCCAGGGCCGCCGACCCCGCACCGCGCCGGCCTGCCGCGTCCGTTACGTTCCTGGCCGCACCCGCTCGCAGAGTCGCCCCGATTTCGGCGTGGTTCACAGCGGACAACCGGGCCTACGTCGTGCTGCTCCTCACCGCGCTCGGTCTCATCATCCTCCCCGAGGGCATCAACTATCTGCTCGTCACCCACACACCCGATGTGGCGATCGAGGACGCACTGGTCTCCGCGGAGACTCCGATAGCCGGTCTTGCCAGATGGGCGGGATCGGCGGCGCTGCTCGCCGTGGGTTCTGCGATCGTTGTCATGCGCGGACACCCGAACCGGGACATCACGTGGTTGTTCGTGTTCCTGCTCGCGTTGAACCTGCCGTACGTCGTCGGTCCGCTGAAGCCCGGACCCGCGGATCTCATCAAGATCGTGCTGGCCAATGTCGTCCTCGTCGCGATCTGGAACACCGGTGCGCGGGTGGCCGAGCTGAAATGGATCCCGATCGTGATGTCTTGCGTCGGGGTGTATTCCATCATCGGTGGGCTGATAGTCCCCGAGTACATGATGTACAACATGGTCTCGCGCAAGGCCCTGGTCGCCGGCTGGGAGCTGGCCGGGCCGTTCGGCCGGGCCAACGCACTCGGGATGTACTGTGCCATCGCCTTCGCGTTGGTGCCGCTGATACCCACGAGACGGTGGCGGGTGATCTGCGGGGCGATCCTGTTGGCCACGATCGTCGCATCGGCCACCCGAACGGCGCTCGTCGCCGCCGGACTGGTCGTTCTGTGGTGGGCAGTCTGCCGCCTTCGGTCGGTGATTTCGATCCGTACCGCCGGCACCGCACTCGCCGGACTGTCGCTCTCGATAGCCCTGGTCTTTCCCTTGCTGGGGTGGGGTCCGGGTGCATTCACCGGACGCGGTTACATCTGGGCGGAGGCGCTGGACCTGTGGAAGCAGTCTTCCCTCGTCGGAATGGGTTTCGACTGGTTCATGACCGAAGGTCAATACCGGACAGAACTGTTCGTGTGGGCGGGCGGCGGCACCGGTCACAACATCCTGATCGACACCCTGGTGAAATCCGGCCTCGCCGGCGTGGCCACCCTGCTGCCGATCTGGGTCGGGGCGGTGTTGGCGACTCGGGCATTGCGTGTCACCGCTGAACAGATCGCGTGCTTCGGCTATCTCATTGCGTTCTTCGCCCTGGCCGTGACCGAGGCCGTCTGGGATCTGTGGCCCAACACCCAGCAGTTCCCCACCAGCGCGCTGATCTTCGCAACACTGCTTCTGGCCCGAAAGAACGACAACCCGATGGAGAGAAGCTCGCCGTGATTCCTTCCCCGGACACCGACAAGGTATCGATGTGGTGAGAGCGAAACGCGCGGGCGACGCGGCGCGCGTGCTGTTTTCCGGGTTTCACTATCTGCACCACAACCCGGGCTCGGGCTACGACTCGGTGGTCGCCGATCCGAGCCACTACGTCAGCGGAGCGCGACTCCCGTTCGCCGACCGTCTCGAATCCACCAGACCGCGCCACCTGAACTTCCTGTTGCTGGATCTGATCACCGTCGTGCGCGCCCTGCGATACGACACGGTGCACTACTTCTACCCGGAGGCCACCGCGTACCTGTCGCCGTGGATTCTGCGTCTGCTCGGAAAGCGAATCGTCTACACGGTGCATCTCGACCAGGCCTTCTGGTTGGGTCCGGCGCGCAGCTACCACCACCGCATCAAACATCTCTCACTTCGGGCAGCGGACGTGATCGTCGTGCTGAGCAGCCACCAACGCGAGGTGTTCAGTCGCGCGTTTCCCGACAAGGTGGTGGTATTCGTCCCCCACGGATGCTCATTCGGCGACGCCGGCGCGCCGTCGGTCGACGAGTTCTCCGCACGCATGCGTCCCCCGCGGCGTCTGGTCATCGTCGGCACCAACTACCGCGATTTCGACATGCTCGAGCGGATAGTGGAGGAACGAGGCACACGCGACGTGCAGTTCGACCTCGTCGGCATGGACGAGCAGGCACGCAGTCGCTTCGGGCGACACCCGGGCGTGGTGTGTCACCCGCGACTCGATGCCCACAGCTACGACGAACTACTTCGGGGGTCGTTCGCACTGTTGCTGCCACTCACGTTCGCCACCGCGAACAACGCGTTGCTCGAAGCGTACAACCGTTATCTCCCTGCGTTTCTGAGCCGCATCGACGGGGTCACCGACTACGCGGCCGACGGCGATCGCTCGCTGTTCTGCTCGCCGGAGGAGTTCTGGTCTAAGTACGATGCGCTCGCCGCGCTCAGCTCACCGGAGCTGCGGGACTACTGTCTCGCGCTGCATGACACCGCACGGGAACGATTCTCCTGGAACCGGATCCGCGAGGAATTGAACGAACTCTACGTACCCTGACCACCCGGTCACAATGCGCGCTTGCGGACCTTGGCGAGAACACCGATGAATTCGCGCAGTTCGTGTCTGAACGTCGGTATGACCGCCAGGACGGCAACCACCAGCAGCGACGCCGCGGATGCGGTGAGCAGCCGCCAGATCTCGTCCCAGCCGACACGTGTCAGGACCTCGCGGACGACGAGCCCGACCACCACCACCGGGATGAGAAAAACGAGTCGCACCAGCGACGGCCGCAGGAAGTCCGCTGCCGGGAGCCCGAGCCTGCGCAGGCCCAGAACGGTCGAGACGAGCCAGTTCACCACGAGGCTGACGACGTAGAGCCCCGCCACCCAGACCGCGCCCCTGGAACTGAAGACGAAGTACATCGCGGTGATCGGGAGCCAGGCGGACGCTTCGATCAACCACAGCAGCCCCAGCCTGCCCTTACGGGTGAACAGCCAGTAGTTGACATATCCGAAGATCTGGAAGACGCCGCCGACGGCGAGGATCTGCGCGGTATGCCCCGATGCACGCCAGTCCTGCCCGAACATGACCACGACGAGGTCGGCGCCGCCGATGATGATGAGGGCCAGGAACGGCAACAGCGCGTAAGCCATCGCGAGCTGGACTCGTTTCGCAGCCGCGACCAGCGGCGGGCCGTCCTCGACGTGGGCGAGGATCGGGACGATCACCCGCGTCAGCGGCCCGGCCAACTGGACGAGGGGGAACGCCACGAGCTGAAAGGCCCTGGTGTACAGCCCGACCGCCGAGGCCCCGAGCGCCTGGCCGATGGCGGCGGGGGCGGCGTAGACGGCCGCGTAATTCGTGACGTCGAGACCCAGTGACGTCGCCCCCAGCGACACGTGCTGTTTGACCCCGCGCAGGCTCGGCCGCGACCGCGGCACATATTTGGACAGGATCACCAAGGACAGGACCAGAACCACTGCGGCGGTCCCCTGCTGAACCACCACCGCCCAATACCCGGCACCGCGGACGGCCGCGATGCAGGCGGCGATCAGTGCGACGCCCTGCGCGATGGTGTCGACAGACGCCAGCGCGTTGAACTTGTGTTTGCGTGCCAGCTCTGCCCGGAACTGCGGCGCCAGCCCGGAGATGAGCACGAACACGGCCAGCCATCTGGCGACCTCTTCCAGGCGCGGCTCGGTGTAGAAATCCGCGATCAACGGTGCCGCGAGCCACACCAGGGCTGCCGTGGTCATCGCCAGGACCGTGTTGATGTAGAACAGGGCGTCCCGCACCGACGGCTCGAGTTTCGCCTCCCGCATGATCGCCATCGACAGCCCGAAGTCGCTCAGCACCGACGTCACCCCGATGATCGACGTGACCATGGCCACCAGCCCGAAGTCCGCCGGTGTCAGCAGTCGGGCCAGCAGGATGAGCCCGATCAGCTGGATCAGGGTGCGCAGGACCTGCCCGATGATGACGGCCACTCCGCCGCGAACGGCAACCCCCTGCAGGGAGCCGCCCTCGGGAGAAGTCACGGGTGAGCCGTCGATCGCATCGAGTCCCGAGGAGTCGGCGCCCGCGGGATTTCTCCGGTCACCGGGCGATTCTAGCCCGGTCGTCTGCGGGCGGATCCGTTTCCAGAGGCGAGCGGAGGTGCTGCCGCAGAGCGGTGCTCAGGCCCGCTGGCTCGACACCGAGATCACCTCACCGGTGAGGTAACTGGAATAGTCGCTAGCCAGAAACGCGATCGTGGTGGCGATCTCCCACGGCTCGGCAGCGCGGCCGAAGGCCTCACCTTCGGCGAGCCGGTCCAGCAACTCCGAGCTACTGGTCTTCTCCAGGAACTTGTGCCTGGCGATGCTCGGCGACACGGCGTTGATCCGCACGCCGTAGTCGACAGCTTCGACGGCACTGCAGCGGGTCAGCGCCATGACGCCGGCTTTGGCTGCCGCGTAGTGCGACTGCGAATGCTGGGCTCGCCAGCCGAGCACGCTGGCGTTGTTGACGATGACGCCGCCGTGCGGAGCATCACGGAAATAACGCAGCGCTGCCCGGGTGGCACGCATCACCGACGTCAGCGTCACGTTGAGCACCCGGTCCCACTCGTCGTCGGTCATGTCGACGACCGGGGTCTGCCCACCCAGGCCCGCGTTGTTGACCAGAACGTCCAATCGCCCTGCGGTGGAAACGGTTTGGGTGATCAATGCATCGACGGCTTCGGTCGACGTCACGTCACAGACCACCGCGTCGACCTTGCCCAGGCCCAGCGAGGCGAGCTCGTCGCGGGTCTGCAACAGCCGGCGTTCGTGATAGTCGGAGATGACGACGTCGGCCCCCTCGGCCAGCGCACGCCGCGCGGTGGTGGACCCGATTCCGGTACCCGCAGCGGCGGTCACCAGCACCACCTTGCCGGTCAACAGACCGTGACCCTCGATCTCTTGCGGTGCCACCGATAGGTCGGTCACCCCTTCACCTCCCTGGGCAGGCCGAGCACCCGCTCGGCGATGATGTTGCGCTGAATCTCGTTGGATCCGCCGTAGATGGTGTCCGACCGCGAGAACAGATACAGCCGCTGCCATTCGTCGAATTCGCCGTCGGGCAGTGTCAGCCCGGCCATGCCCTGCACGTCCATCGCGATCTCACCCAACTCGCGATGCCAGTTGGCCCACAGCAGCTTCGACACGGAGTCTTTTCCGGCGGCCTGGCTGGTCCCTTCTTCGTCCATCGTCGCCAGCGCGTACGACCGCATCGCGCGCAACCCGGCCCACGACCGGGTGAGCCGCTCACGGATCAACGGGTCGCCGGCGGCGCCGGTGCGCTTGGCGACCTCGACGAGGTTGGCGTGTTCCCGGGCGTAGCGGATCTGCTGTCCGAGCGTGGACACCCCGCGTTCGAAGGTCAGCGTGCCCATCGCGACCCGCCAGCCGTCACCCGGTTCCCCGACCACGAGGCCGGCATCGGTACGCGCGTCGTCGAAGAAGACCTCGTTGAACTCGGAGTCTCCGGTCAGCTGGATGATGGGGCGGATCTCGATCCCGGGCTGATCGAGTGGCACCAGCAGGTAGGACAGCCCGGCATGACGCTTGGAGCCCTTCTCGGTGCGGGCCACCACGAAGCACCATTGCGCCCAGTGCGCCAGCGAGGTCCACACCTTCTGCCCGTTGATGACCCACTGGTCACCGTCGAGGACGGCGGTGGTCGAGACGTTGGCCAGATCGCTACCTGCCCCCGGCTCGGAGTACCCCTGCGACCACAGCTCGGTGACGTCGAGGATCTTGGGCAGAAACCGCTGCTGCTGCTCGGGGGTGCCGTAGGCGATCAGCGTCGGGCCGAGCAGTTCCTCACCGAGATGGTTGACCTTGTCGGGAGCGTTGGCCTTGGCGTATTCCTCGTAGAAGGCGACGCGGTGGGCGACCGACAGCCCGCGCCCGCCGTGTTCCTCCGGCCAGCCCAGGCACGTCAGGCCGGCGGCGGCCAGATGCCGGTTCCAGGCCAGCCGCTCTTCGAAGGCTTCGTGCTCGCGGCCGGGACCGCCGAGACCCTTCAGCGCGGCGTAGTCGCCGACGAGGTTGTCGGCCAGCCAGTCACGGACCTGCGCCCTGAACTCCTGGACCTCAATCACCCCTGTAGGCTAACCTACCAAGCACTTGCTCGGGTACCCGATCCCCAGAGGAGCATCGATGGCATCGGTGGTGACGTCCGCGAGAACCACTCCGGCGGTTCTCGACCGGATCGCCTGTGAGCTTCCCGATCACGACGCGGTGGTCACACCGACGCAGACTCTGACGTTCGCCGTGCTGCGCAGCCACGTCCGTCAAGCCGCAGCAGCGATGATCGATCTGGGCGTCGAGCCCGGCGACCGGGTGGCGATCTGGTCACCGAACACCTGGCACTGGGTCGTGGCCTGCCTGGCCACCCACTGCGCCGGCGGCGTGCTGGTTCCGCTCAACACCCGCTACACCGCCAGCGAGGCCACCGACATCCTGTCGCGCACCGCGGCACCGCTGCTGTTCGCCTCCGGCGAGTTCCTCGGCGCCGACAAGGCCGCGAGCGTGGATCGCGCAGCGCTGCCGCAGCTGCGCCACATCGTCCGGATCCCCGTCGAGTCGGACGACGGGACCTGGGACGAGTTCGTGGCGCGCGCGGCGAACGTCGAGCTGACCGAGGTCGATGCCCGCTCCGCGGCCGTCCGCCCCGACGACGTCTCCGACCTCCTGTTCACCTCGGGCACCACCGGGCGCAGCAAGGGGGTGCTGTGCGCCCACCGCCAATCGCTCGACGCTTCGGCGGCCTGGGCCGCATGCGGCGGCCTGACCAGCGCCGACCGCTATCTGTGCATCAACCCGTTCTTCCACAACTTCGGCTACAAGGCCGGGATCCTGGCCTGCCTGCAGACCGGGGCGACCCTGTTCCCCGAGCTGACCTTCGACCCGGAGGCCGCCATGCGGGCCGTACAGCAGCACCGCATCTCGGTGCTGCCCGGCCCGCCGACGATCTACCAGTCCCTGCTCGACCATCCCAGGCGCGCGGACTACGACCTGAGCTCGCTGCGCTTCGCGGTGACCGGTGCGGCCACCATCCCGGTGGTGCTCATCGAACGGATGCAGGACGAACTCGACATCGACATCGTGCTCACCGCCTACGGGCTGACCGAGGCCAGCGGGTTCGGCACGATGTGCCGGGCCGATGACGACGCGGTGACCGTCGCCACCACCTCGGGGCGCCCGATCGCCGACTTCGAGCTGCGCATCGGCGAGCAGGGCGAGGTGCTGCTGCGCGGCCCCAACGTGATGCTGGGCTACCTCGACGACCCCGACGCGACCGCCGCGGCGATCGACGCGCAGGGCTGGCTGCACACCGGCGACGTCGGCGAGCTCGACGACGCCGGCAACCTGAGGATCACCGACCGGCTCAAGGACATGTACATCTGCGGCGGCTTCAACGTCTACCCGGCCGAGGTCGAGCAGGTGCTCGCCCGGCTGAGCGGGGTGGCCGAGGCGGCGGTGATCGGAGTCCCCGACGACCGCCTCGGCGAGGTCGGCAAGGCGTTCGTCGTCGTCCTGCCCGGCGCAGACCTCGACGAGAAGACCGTGATCGACCACACGCGAGAACATCTCGCGAACTTCAAGACCCCGCGATCGGTGGAGTTCCTCGATGAGCTGCCGCGCAATCCGGGCGGCAAGGTGGTCAAGCCGACACTTCGGGAAAGGGCCTGATGTGGACCTGACATTCGATGACGCGACCCGCGACTTCCAGGCCGAGGTGCGCGGTTTCCTGGAAGCCAACACCGATTCGTTCCCGACCAAGTCCTACGACACCGCCGAGGGCTTCGAGCAGCATCGGCATTGGGACAAGGTGCTGTTCGACGCCGGCCTGTCGGTGATCACCTGGCCGCAGCGCTACGGCGGACGCGACGCGACCCTGCTGCAGTGGGTGGTCTTCGAGGAGGAGTACTTCCGCGCCGGGGCGCCGGGGCGGGCCAGCGCCAACGGCACCTCGATGCTCGCTCCCACGCTCTTCGCCCACGGAACCGAGGAGCAGCGCGACCGAATCCTGCCGAAAATGGCCAGCGGCGAACAGATCTGGGCCCAGGCCTGGTCGGAGCCCGAGTCCGGCAGCGACCTGGCGTCACTGCGTTCGACGGCCACCAGGACCGAGGGCGGCTGGCTGCTCAACGGCCAGAAGATCTGGAGTTCGCGGGCGGTGTTCGGCGAGCGGGCATTCGGCTTGTTCCGCTCGGACCCGGAAGCCCAGCGCCACAAGGGCCTGACGTATGTGATGTTCGACCTGAACGCCGACGGCGTCACGGTGCGCCCGATCGCCCAGTTGGGTGGCGACACCGGGTTCGGCGAGATCTTCCTCGACGACGTGTTCGTCCCGGACGACGACGTCATCGGCGAGGTGCACGACGGTTGGCGGGCGGCGATGAGCACGTCGAGCAACGAACGCGGAATGTCACTGCGCAGCCCGGCGCGATTCCTGGCCCCCGCCGAGCGGCTGGTCGCACAGTGGAAGGACAATCCCGACCCGGCGTTCACCGACCGGGTCGCCGATGCCTGGATCAAGGCGCAGGCCTACCGGCTGCACACCTTCGGCACCGTCACCCGGGTCACCGGGGGCGGGGAACTCGGTGCCGAATCCTCGATCACCAAGGTGTTCTGGTCGGATCTCGACGTCGCACTGCACCAGACCGCGCTCGATCTGCGCGGGGCCGACGGCGAGCTCGCCGACTCGGTCAGCGACGGACTGCTGTTCGCACTCGGCGGCCCGATCTATGCCGGCACCAACGAAATCCAGCGCAACATCATCGCCGAGCGGCTGCTGGGCCTGCCCCGAAAGTAGACCGACATGAATTTTGAGATCGACGAACAGCAGCGCGACTTCGCGGCCAGTATCGACGCCGCGCTCGGTGCCGCGGATCTGCCCGCCGCGGTGCGGGCATGGGCCGACGGCGACACCGCACCGGGCCGCAAGGTGTGGGCGCAACTCGCCGACCTGGGCGTCACCGCGCTCATGGTGCCCGAGAAGTTCGACGGGATCGAGGCGCACCCGGTCGACCTGGTGGTCGCGGCCGAACGGTTGGGCCGCTGGTGTGTGCCCGGCCCGGTCGTCGAATCCATCGCGGTGGCACCGGTACTGCTCGACGACGACCGCAGTGCCGCGCTGGCCGCCGGTGAGCTGATCGCCACCGTGGCCGCTCCCCCGCTGGTCCCGCGCGCGGTCGACGCGGACACCGCCGGCCTGATCCTGTGCCTCGCCGACGGACAGGTCAACGAGGCGAGCACCACGACCGAGCACGAATCGGTCGATCCGAGCCGCAAACTGTTCGCCGTCGATCCTTCCGGCGACCCCTGGCCCGCCGACACGGCGCTGGCCTTCGAGTTCGGTGCGCTGGCCACCGCCGCCCAGTTGGTGGGCGCCGCGCAGGGCATGCTCGACGCCACCGTGTCCTATGCCAAGCAGCGCAGTCAGTTCGGCACCGTGATCGGCACCTACCAGGCCATCAAACACAAGCTGGCCGATGTGCTGATCGCCGTCGAACTGGCCCGGCCGCTGGTGTACGGGGCGGCGCTGTCGCTGGCCGACCGCTCGGCCGAGGTAGCCCGCGATGTCAGCGCCGCCAAGGTCGCGGCCGCCGACGCGGCACTGCTGGCCGCCCGCTCGGCACTGCAGACCCACGGCGCGATCGGCTTCACCTCCGAACACGATCTCTCGCTGCAGTTGTTGCGGGTACAGGCGCTGCGCCCAGCCTGGGGAGATCCGACCTGGCACCGGCGCCGAGTTCTGGAGGCCCTGTAGATGAGTGAAGAACGGGAGCTGTTGCGCGACACGGTCGCCGCGCTGGTCGAGAAGCACGCGCAGCCGGAGTCGGTGCGCGAGGCGATGGCCTCGGAGCGCGGCTACGACGAGTCGCTCTGGGCGATGCTGTGTGAGCAGGTCGGCGCTGCGGCCCTGGTGGTGCCCGAGGAGATGGGTGGCGCCGGAGGCGAATTGGCCGATGCCGCCGTGGTGATCGAGGAGCTGGGCAAGGCGCTGGTGCCGACGCCGCTGCTGGGCACCACGCTCGCCGAGCTGGCTCTGCTGTCGGTCGACGAGCCCGACACCGACACCCTGGAGAAGCTCGCCGAGGGCGCCGCGATCGGGACGGTGGTGTTCGATCCGGGTTACGTCGTCAACGGCGACATCGCCGATCTGGTGCTGGCCGCCGACGGGGAGACGTTGACGCGCTGGACGTCGTTCGCGGTCCAGCCGGCGGTGGCGATGGATCCGACCCGCCGGTTGGCGGCGGTCGAGGCCACCGAGACCACAGCACTCGGGGCCGATCCCGGCCTGGCGGATACCGCGGCGATCCTGCTCGCGGTCGAGCAGATCGGCGCCGCGTCGCGGTGCCTGGACCTCACGGTCGCCTACACCAAGGATCGGGTGCAGTTCGGCCGCCCGATCGGGAGCTTCCAGGCTCTCAAACACCGGATGGCCGACCTGTTCGTCGCGGTGCAGGCGGCGCGCGCGGTGGTCGACGAGGCGGTCGGTGACCCGTCGCCGACCTCGGCGGCGCTGGCCCGGCTGGCTGCCGGCGAAGCCTTCTCGAAGGTGGCCGCCGAGGCGGTCCAGATGCACGGTGGCATCGCGATCACCTGGGAAAGCGACATCCAGCTGTACTTCAAGCGAGCCCACGGCAGTGCGCAGCTGCTCGGGCCGCCCCGCCAACAGCTTCGCAGCCTGGAATCCGAGGTGTTCTAGCCTGGCACGGTGACTTCTGCGGACGCGAGGAGCAATAGGGGCCCAGCGCTGCGCTCCGGTATCCCCCCGTTCTATGTGATGGACGTGTGGCTGGCCGCGGCCGAACGCCAGCGGACCCACGGGGATCTGGTCAACCTGTCAGCGGGCCAACCCAGCGCCGGGGCGCCGACCGCGGTCCGGGACGCGGCGGTGGCGGCGCTGAACCGCAACCAGCTCGGCTACACCGTGGCCCTGGGAATCCCCGAACTACGGGCCGCGATCGCCGATTCCTATCAGGCACGCCACGGCCTGCAGGTCGAGGCCGACGACGTCGTCGTCACCACCGGATCCTCCGGCGGTTTCCTGCTGGCGTTCCTGGCGTGCTTCGACGTCGGGGACCGCGTCGCGATCGCCAGCCCCGGCTACCCCTGCTACCGCAACATCCTCTCGGCGCTGGGCTGCGAGGTGGTCGAGCTGCCGTGCGGTCCGGAGACCCGCTTCCAGCCGACGGTCGAGATGCTGGCCGCGCTGGATCCCCCGGTCTCGGGTGTCGTTGTGGCCAGCCCGGCCAACCCGACCGGCACGGTGATCCCCCCGGAGGAACTGGCGGCGATCGCGAGCTGGTGCGATTCGACGGGGGTCCGGCTGATCAGCGATGAGGTCTACCACGGTCTGGTCTACGAGGGTTCGCCGGAGACCAGCTGCGCCTGGCAGACATCGCGGGAATCGGTTGTGGTCAACAGCTTTTCGAAGTACTACGCGATGACCGGCTGGCGGCTGGGCTGGCTGCTGGTTCCGCGGGAACTCCGCCGCGCGGTCGACTGCCTGACCGGGAACTTCACCATCTGTCCTCCGGTGCTGCCACAGCTGGCCGCGGTGGCCGCATTCACCCCGGAATCGGTGGCCGAGGCCGAGGCCCTGCTGGAGGGCTACGCCGCCAACCGGCGGATGCTGCTCGACGGCCTGCGCGCGATCGGCATCGACCGGTTGGCTCCCACCGACGGGGCGTTCTACGTCTACGCCGACGTCTCACACCTGACCACCGACTCGCTGACGTTCTGCTCGAAGCTGCTGGCCGACACCGGGGTGGCGATCGCGCCCGGGGTGGACTTCGACACCGTTCGCGGTGGCGCGTTCGTGCGGCTGTCTTTCGCGGGGCCGGCGTCGGATATCGAGGAGGCGCTGCGCCGGATCGGCGGGTGGCTGAGCCGGCGGTGACTTGAGTTCCTAAGGGATGTCAAACGGCGTGTTGGCTCGTAGGCTCGTGTTTGGCGGGCCTGGATGTTGGAGCGCTTGGCGACTCCTGTGACTCCTGGCCCGCCGCCTGTTTGCGGCGGTCGCGCATGCGTTGGTGACGGATGTTGTCGCGGTGCCGGGGCTCGAGCTGATAGCGCTCTTTGACGATCTTGCGGCCCTGAGCGTCGGTGATCGGGGTGCCGTCGACATCGCGCAGGATGTAGGGCTGGCCGTTGCGCATACAGGTGGCGATCTGGGTGACCAGCAGGGTGGCCAGGTGGCAGATCGCCGAGTCGTGGTGGCGGTCGCCGGCCATCAGCCGCTGGTACTTCGCAGCGATCTGCGGGTCGATCTTGCGGGCTTGATCAGCGGCGGTGCAGAGCATTTCGCGCAGCAGGGGGTCGCCGGCCTTGGTGATCGAGGATTCAACCTTGCTCAGTCCGGACTGGCTGACCTTGGGGACCAGTCCGGTGTAGGCGCGGATCGCGGCCAAAGAGGTGAACCGGTGAGGATCACCGATCCGCCCAGCGATCACGGCGCTGATAACCGGTCCGACACCGGGGGCAGAAGCCACGATTGCCTCGGGGTCGGCGTCGGCGTAGAGGTTCGCGACCCGTTCATCGATCTGCTTGATCTGCCGGGTCAAAAACAGCGCCTGTTCGGCCTCGTGGGCGATGTCGTCGCCCAGTTCGGCGAAGTTCATCCCGTCCGGTCCCCACAGCATGAGGGTTTCCTTGGCTGCGACGATGAGTCCGGCGGCGTGGTCCTCGCGCCACGCGCCGCGGGACCGGGCGATCAGAAACCGGCTCAGACGTCCCTGGCCGAGTCGAATCACCGTATTGGGGTCGGCGTAGCGGGCGAGGAACTCCAACGCCGCGTTGCCGTAGTTCGAGCCGAGCACGGCATACCAAGCCGGCCCGAGGAGCTCGATGAGTGCGTCGAGCCGGGAATACACCGCAACCCGCCGTTTGACCATGGTGGAACGCTGTTTAACCAGACGCCGCAACGGGTCTGCTGGTCCCTGGCCGGAATACTCACGCAACCCTTCGGGATGAAGTAGCGGCAGCCGGGCCAGGAGCTCGGAGTCGATGCGATCGTTTTTGGTGTGCTTGGAGTAGTACTTGCGCAGATCCGCCGATTGGGTGGACCACCCGGGCGCCGCGACGGCGGAACCACTCGGCCAGCACGATCCACGCGTTGCGGGTCGGCTCGACCACCACGGTCACGTCCGTGGCGTCGGCCAGGAACAGATCGGCCCACAACCGCTCCAGGTCCGCCGGCCAGGTCGAGAATTTCCGGCCCCGCCACACCGTGGTCCCGTCGCGGGCCAGCGTCGCTTGATGCGCCGCGCGCACCGCTACGTCGATCCCTAATGTCCATGCCATCGTTGTGTGCTCCTGTCAGCCATCAATCCCTATTCATCCAGGTGGCTGACCATCGCGGCTGTGGCCCAGACATTCTCTAAGCAGGAGTCCACACCGACCGGCTGGCTCCAAGTTCCCGAACAAGGACACCGCTCGACCAGACACCGAGCTCGCGAGCGGACCACTCAAATCTCAGGGATCACCACGCGTCCCAGTCGGACGTTCGGCCCGCCCGCGAACTCACACTCCAAAGCTAAATGTCGGTGCGCCGGGGTAGCGTCGGTGCCATGTTCGAAAGTGTGTTCGATATCGATCCCGCGGCGGGGGAGGCCGAGTTGCGGGCAGTGGTCGAGCGCTGCGAA
>NZ_JBSWXU010000015.1:0-63755 GCF_056160785.1 Mycobacterium sp. ABE4_509
GCCGCCGGCCAGCGGGTCCGGCGGCGGCGAACCGCCCGACGACGGCGACAACGACCATCCCGACCTGACCCCTGCGGAGCGGGTCGAAGCGCGGGGGGCCGCCGAAGCCTTCGCGGCCGCGGCCGCCAACGCTGAGCCGGCGATCTCCAGCGCAGTGCAGGAACTCGTCAGCCAGGGTGGCGGCGAGCTACGCCGCTTCGATAGCCGCCTCAAGGGCGTCGAGTCGCTGTACCGCAAGATCCAGGACGAGATGTACCAGTTCGGTGAGGACGCCGACGACGCTGCCCGCCGCATCCGCGACCGGGTCCGCTACACCGCGGTCCTGCCCGACGAGGGCTACTGGGCGAACGGGACAGCGATCGGAGACGCTCTGGCCGCGGCCGGATACGCCCAGGTCAAGCGGACCGAAGGGTGGAAACGACGCGGATACCGTGGCCGCAACGACACCTTCCGCACCCCCGACGGTGTGGAGTTCGAGGTGCAGTTCCACACCGAAGCGTCCCTAGCGGCCGCGGAGCGCAACCACGTCTTGTATGAAGAGATCCGGTTGCCGACCACCTCTGACCAGCGCAAAGCCGAACTGCAGGACGAGCAGGACGCGGTGTTTTCGGCGGTCCCTGTGCCTGATGACGTTCCTTGGTTAGACTGAGGATGCAGGAAGGAGGCGGAGATGCGGTATTTCACCGATCGCGCAGGTCACGTTGCCCGTGTCCTCACTGATGCCCCCTTCGGGCCGGAGTTTTCTCGAGCCGAAGGTCAAACCTTCAACGCCAAGCGTGACACCTGGATCGACGTGCCCGATCTCAGCAGCCGAGTCCGATTCAGCGGCGACTGGGACGAGTGCAGCGAAGCCGAAGCTGAGGCCCTGATGGCCAAGGCCCGCGCTGCCCGCCGCGTCGCGGTCTAGCACCCAAGTAACACCCCGAACAACCCCGTGAGCTGAGCTCCGGGGTTGTTTTGCATGCCCAGAACTTCCGCCACTACGGCGGTCGGCCCGTCATGGGTTCCCATCCCGACAGGGGAGTATGAGTGTTCGATCTCGAATTGCCATTCCATCCGACCATCCCCGATCTGCAAGCGCTCGGCTACACCAAGCGCGGTCGCGTCATCTGGCCCGTCATGGGCGGCAACGGTGAGGGCGGCAGCGGCGACGGGGATGCCGGCGGTGACGGTTCCGGTGACGGGGCCGGCGCCGGTGGTGACGGTGACGGTGGTGCGGGCTCCGGCCCGAAACCCAACGCAGTCGACCAGTTCGGTAAGGACCTGGGCTACCCGGCTGACACCAGTCCGCGGGACATGTCCGTCGAGCAGCAGGCCAACTTCTACAAGCATCAGCAGCGTCGCAAGGACGACAAGCTGAAGGAATACAACGGGATAACTCCCGAGGAAGCCATCCGCTTGAAGAACGAGGCGGAGGAGCGGCGCCGTAACGGGCTGCAGCCTGATGAGCGGGCCATCGAAGATGCCCGGACCGAAGCCGCGGCCGCCGGAAAGCAGGAAGCCGCCGCAGAGTGGGCCGGGCAACTCACCGATGCCATCGTCGGCCAGTTCGTCACCGACGAGGCGCAGCGCGCGGCTGTCGTCGCCGGGATCAACCCGATGACGTTCGTCAAGGACGGCAAGTTCGACAAGGACGCCCTCGTCGGTCATCTCACCGGACTCGCAGCCGCTTTCGGCGGCCAAAGCCCGGCAGCATCAACACCTCCCAGTCAGTGGGGCCAATCAGGATCGCTACCCCCGGCGCAGTCGGGACGCGAACAAGGACTGGCCGAGGCGAAGCGCCGCGGCTACACCACATAGGAGGAACCAGTGACCAACATCGCCGTTCACTCCAGCTCTTACCAGGTCGAAGACCGGGCGTGGCTCGTCGGTACTCACGGCACGGACATGACTCCTGGTATCACGCTGGACATCTCGAAGTTCACCGTCGTCAACGGCTACATCAAGTCGGGGCAGCACCTCGGCAAGATCACCGCCACCGGCCTTTACGGGCCCTACGACAACGCCTTGTCCAACGGGCAGGAGGTGTGCGCGGGGCTGCTCTACAGCTCGGTGCGCGCGGTCAACGACAACGGTGTCGCGCTGACCACGGTCGGCGGCGCCCGATTCATTCACGGCCTGGTCAACACGGCCAAGCTGCCGGCGGCGGTCGACGCCAACGGCAAGGCCGACCTGCCGCTCATCGTGTGGCTCTGAGAGAGGACTGAACCATGGCAATCGTTTACGACGGTCCCATCTCCCCGGACGCGCTCACCACGTTCATCCGAACGGTTCCGGTGGAGTCGCAGTTGGCGCTGGTCAACATGTTCCCGACCCGCTACTTCCAGACCAACCGGATCGACTGGGCCGAGTTCGTCAAGACCAACCGCACCGCGGCCTACCGGTCGTTCGACGGCACCATCCACGTGTCGTCCCGCGACGCCGGATCGGGGAAGTACGTCGAGCTGCTGCCGTTCTCCGACTCGCTCAGCATGGGTGAGTACGAGACCATCGCGGTCGAGATCGCGCGGCTCGGCGGCACCAACAAGGCCGCCCAGGTGGACGCCGCCTACAACGACGCGGAGCGTCTCGTCGGCACGATGAACAACCGCCGCGAGCTCGCCTGGGGCGACGTCCTCACCGACGGCAAGCTGACCATCAACGAGGGCGGATTCAGCGGCGAGGCGGACTACGGTGTGCCGGCCAACCAGGTCACCGCCCCCGCCGGTGCACTGTGGACCAACCACACCACGTCGGTCCCGCTGACCGACATGGACGCGTGGCAGGAGATCCGCATCGCCAACGGCTACAGCCGTGCCGCCAAGATGCTCCTGGGGCGCGCCCGCCTGGGCGACCTGCGCCGCAACAAGCAGGTCATCGACGCCGTCTACGGGGCCACCGCAGGCAAGACCAGCGTGTCCCTGGCGGAGCTCAACACGCTGCTTGACTCCGAGCAGCTGCCGATGGTGCTGCCGACCTACGACACCTCGCTCAACGTCGAAGGGTCGAACACCCGGGTCATCGCCGCGGACAAGGTGATGCTCCTGCCGGAGGACATCAGTCAGCTCGGGTTCTTCGCCTACGGCCTGTCGGCCACCGCGCTGGAGCTGGCCAAGTCCAACAAGGCCGAGATGACCTTCGGCGAGGCTCCTGGCATCGTCGGTGTCGTCGAGAAGGTCGGCCCGCCCTACCGGGAGTTCACGTTCGTCGACGCGGTCGGCATGCCGATCCTGACGAACGCTGGTGAACTCACCATCGCGGACGTGGCCTGATGGGCACGCTCATCGGCCACGTCTCCGTGCGTGACGCCAACGGCCAGACCCACTCGTTCGGGCCCGGTGACCAGCTGCCCGACTGGGCCGCACGGCAGGTCACCAACCCGCGACTGTGGGAGGACGGCGACGTGCCGTTCCCGGGTGAGCCGGGGGTGCCTGTGCCTGCGGCACCTGCGGCCCCTGCGGCTGGCGCGGCTCCGGTCGCGGGCGGCCAGGACGCGGAGGACCGCATCGTCGGCCGTGTCCTCGCCGGTGTCGCCGAACTGCTCAACGGGCTCGTGGTCGGCGAAGTCGACGAGGCCGAAACCGCCGATGCGGTCGTCGAGCCGCCGCCGCGGGCTGGCAAGGGCTCCGGTGAAAGCGACTGGCGCGCCTACGCCGCAGCGGTGGGTGTGGACGTCACCGACATCGAGAAGCGCGACGACATCATCGCGTTCCTCGACGAGCAGGGCATCCCGGTCGGATGACTCAGCCGGCCCAGGGCAAGTTCGCATCCCGAGGGGATGTGACGAGCCGGTTCGAGGGGACGATCCCCGAGGCCCGGCTGCCCTGGGTCGACGTCCGCATCCTCGACGCGGAAAGCGAACTGATGGGGAAGATCCCGTCGCTTCGCAAGCCGATCGCTGACATCGTCGCGGAGTCCGCCGCGGCCGGCGATGCCGACCGGCCCAACCGTGTCAAAGTGCTGGTCTGCGAGAAGGTCCTCGACCTGTACCGCAACCCGGAGCGGGCCAGTCAGCGCAGCACCACCACCCCGGACATCACCACCAGCCGGGCCTGGTACTCGACTGATCAGACGCGGGGCCGGGTCCAGTTCACCGCCGAGGAGCTCGATTCGGTGCGTCTGCGGACACGCAAGCGGAACCGGTTCGGAACCATCGGTGTCGCCCCGTGGCAGCCGACCCGCCCGGCGGGCCCGGTCCTGTGACTGCGCCCGTCGACGGGATGACGGCGGACGCCCGCGCCGCAATCGCTGAGCTGCTCGAGCTGCGCGGCCAACCCATCGCACTGATCCCCGGCGTGGGCACCGTGGTGGAGAAGCCCGGCGGGGGGAAGGATTACGGGCCCGGAACACCGCGCGAACCGCAGGTGTTCGCGAAGTTCAACAAGCAGAAGCTCGACGGCGTGGAGAAAGCCCAAACCGATCGGGGCACCACCCGCACCTTCCAGTTCGAGATGGTCGGCGCGCACGACGCTGTCGTGCTGGTCGGGGATCACTGGGAGGACTACGCGGCCACGTACACGGTGGAAAGCGTCGACAACACCCAGCCCTACCAGATCAAAGCGGTCGTGGTGGCGTTCCTGAAATCGGAGGGGCACGGCTTTGGCTAAACGCTACGGCCGGCTCTCGGAACTGAACTCGGGCCTGGTCAATCTGCGCGACAACTGCCGTGGCCTCAACGGCGACTACGAGCGGGTCGTCAACTCGCACATGGCGTTGGTCGCGGTTGACGGCGAGGCGCACATGAAAGAGAAGGCGCCGTGGCAGGACAGCGACGGTAACCGCGACGACCGCATTCCCGGCGCCGCGCGGCGCGCACTGAACACCTCGACCGACCTGGCCGGTTCGCACAAGTCGATCCGCTTCGCTCACGGCGTCGATTACGGCATCTGGCTCGAGATCTCCAACCACGGCAAGGACCAGATCATCATGCCGACCGTCGCGATCATGGGCAGGAAACTGATGAAGGGTCTGCGCGGAACGCTGCGGACAGTTCGGAAGCGCTGACGTGGCGCGGGCCGCGGTCCTCGATCTTCTGCGCGGCGACGCCGCATTGGCCACGCTCGGCGGCGAGGGGTTCGTCGTGCAGGCAGGGTTCTCCTACGACCAGCGCCCCAACGACCGCGGCGCCTTCGCCGTCATCATGTGGCGTCACGTCGACTACGACGAGGACATCCAGGCGAACGCCGAGCAGCACTTCGACGTGTACGTGCACATCCCGGTGTCGGTGTCCACCGACTACGTGCGGATCAACCGCATGCTCGACCGCATCGACGAGCTGTTCCGCGCGGTTCGGGACACCGACGATCCTCCCGTCGGCGGCGACGGTCAGCAGCTCGACTACATCGGGTTCGAGGGCCGGTCGATCGACATGACCGACGACAAGTACAAGACGATCTGTCGCTACGCGTCCTATATGGCGTTGAGCTGCAACGTGTCCGAATGATCAGTGACGAGAAAAGGTGAAGGCAATGGCAGCACGTAACACCAACTCCGAGAGCGACATCGCGCCGGCCGCCGACGCGAAGCCGGTCGCATCCGACGGCGAGAAGGAGAAGGAGGCCGCGGCCGCGGCTGCTGTGCAGCAGGCTCACCCGCTCAAGGGGCTGTTCGTCTCCTACACCGGCCCCAAGCGTCTCGCCGCCGCCGCGGAGGACCTGAAGAGACGCGACCCGGTGCTCGGCGAGGGGACGACCGCTGTCATCAACCCGGGGGACTGGCCGCAAGGCATCAAGTGCACTCGGGTCTACGAGTGGAAGCTGTCCAACCAGTGGCGCATCGCGGCCGTCGAGTTCACCGCCGAGCAGCTCGAATACCTGTTCCGGGTGAGCACCCGCTTCGAGCTCGTCAACGAGCAGGGCGAGAAGGTCGACCGGTAGGTGGGCGAACCTGCCCCGCATGAGATCCGCTGCCCGAGCGGGTCTCTGAACTTCAAGGTGATCGACGGGGACAGGCTCGAAATCAAGTGCAGCCATTGGCAATGCACCCAAAACGGGGCAGTTGTCGCCCTGCACAGGTACTCGCTACCGGACTGCGAGTACCTGGAAACGCTGACATTGAGAGACCCAACGAGAGGCCGAGGAGCCCGCAACAAGCGAAAGGACGCTCCGTAAATGGTTGCATCACAGGGAAACCCGGATTCCAAGCCGTTCGGCCTGAACCGTATCTGGATCACCGCCTACATCGACACCGACGGCACCATCCTCGACACCACCAGCTACCGGCTGCCGATCGCGCGGACGATGGCGTTCACCGAGAACGAGGACTCCGAAACCCTCGACGGTGACGACAAGGCCGCCGTCGCGATCCAGGGCAAGGGCGCCACCGTGTCCGGCATGCTGGAGGCCGGCGGCATGGACCTCATGTGCCTGTCGATCATCTCCGGCGCCCAGCTGATCGAGTCCGGCATCGAGCCCAACGTCAAGCGGGTGGTGCGCAAGCGGGGCAGCGACCCGCGGCCCTACTTCCGCGCCGAAGGTCAGGCCATCTCCAACGGCGGCGGCGACAACGTGCTGCGCGTGTTCCGCTGCAAGGCCAACGGCAAGATTTCGTTCGACATGAAGTACGGCACGTTCATGGTGCCGGCCATCGACTTCCTCGGCACCCCGATGCCCGGCGACGACGCCGGCTACGCCTGGGAGCTGGAGTACAACCAGCAGCGCACCATCCTGGGTTCGACCCCGGTGCCCAACCCGCTGCCGGTGCCCTCCAACCTGACCGTCGGTGCGCTGACCGCGGCGACGGCGGCGCTGACGTGGTCGGACCTCGGCACCGCCGACAGCTACAAGGTCCGCAAGTCGGTCAACGCGGGCTCCAGCTACACGGCCGTCACCTCGGGCGAGGGCGGCGAGCCCACCACCCCGTCCACCACGATCACGGGCCTCACCGCGGACACCGCGCACCTGGTGCAGGTGGCGGGTGTGTTCGACGGCGTCACCGGTCCGTGGAGCGCTCCGGCTTCGTTCAGCACGCCGGCCAGCTAGCCCAGTACCGCCGCCGCGGCACAACGAGAGCCCATAGGAGGCCACGAATGACGACACCGATCGAGCAGCAGAACAAGGCGCAGCAGCCCAGCCCCGCCGTGCGGGGCTGGTGCTGCGGCACCCCCGTCACAGCACAACACCTGACGGGTTGCGCGTACGAGCCGCGCCCCGACGACCGGATCGACTACAGCGGCCCGACCGCCGAGTCCTCCGCACCTGAGCCGCCGCCGACACCCACCGAGGTGCCGGCGGCGGCTCAGCCGCGTTCGTACGGGTTCCGCAAATCCGAGGAGTCGGATCTGGAGCTGCCCAGCGGCAGCCTCGTGCGGTACCGCAAGCTGACCAAGAGCCACCTGCTGAAGCTGAACCTGATCGAGGTGATGGACGGGTTCACCCCGGAACTGATCACCGATCTGCGCAGCGGCGACGCCGAAGTGTCGGAGGAGGCCGCGATGAAGGCGCTCACCGACCCGACACGAAACGGCAAGATCTTCGGCCCCGTGGACCGCGTCGTGGTGGCCGCGGTGCTGATCCCGACCGTGGTGCTCAGCGGCGCCACCGGGGACCAAGTGAACGTCGACGACGTCGACCTCGAAGACAAGCTCGCGATCTTCTCAGCTGCCATTGGAGAGCAGCTCGACGCGTTGAAAAGTGTACGCGGAGAAACCAACTCTGGCGTATGAGGTTTTCGAGCGGGCCAAGACGTTCGGGCAGAAGCCCAGCGACACAGCTCTGCTCGACGAGTGCGTAGGTGAGATCGGGCGCTACTACTTCGATCGCGGGATATGGGCGTGGGGCAACTACGTCGACCGCCAGGTGCAGGCCGCCGGGCAGAGCAGCGATCCGTCGATCGCGCGGATGCAACGACAACGGGAATGGGAGAGGCTGATGGGTGCTGACATGAGCACGTCCACCACCGGTTTCGCTGATCCCGGAGGGGCGATGGCGTCGCGCCGCGCAGATGACGAAGACGACATCGACATCGAGCTGACGCTGTGACAGCTCCACTGGCCGAGCGCTTCTGGAAGAAGGTCAACAAGGACGGCCCCATCATGCCGGGTATGTCCACCCCGTGCTGGGTCTGGACCGGCTGCGCACCGGAGGTGAGTGCAGGATTCCGGTACGGCCAGATCAGGGCTGACGGAAAGACGCGCTACGCGCACCGCGTTGGCTATCAGCTCCAGACTGGCGCCGATCCTGCGACGTTGGACGTCGACCACATCTGCCACAACACCCTGTGCGTCCGGGGAAGCCACCTCCGCGTGGCCACACGCTCGCAGAACAATCAGAACCGCCGAGGCGCTCGGCGGGACAGCGCATCCGGTGTGCACGGGGTCTTCTGGCAGCCTCACATCAGAAAGTGGTACGCGCGCGTGGGGCACAACGGAAAAGACCACTATGTGGGCGTATTCAACTCGATTGAGGACGCGGAGGCCGCGGTCGTAGCGAAGCGGTGCGAGCTGTTCTCCCACAACGACTGGGACCGCAAAGCGGCCAGTGTCGACACGCGGAGCGCTCGCTAGCATGCCCGATTACAGCCTGGGGCGCGCTCACGGCCAGATCGAAATCACGTACGACGGGCGCGGCGCGGATAGGGCTGCCCGCGACCTGGACGCGGTCACCGATTCGTCGACCGCGGCGGACAAGTCGCTCGACAAGACGCAGAAGACGCTGCGCGACACCAGCCGGGAGATGGATTCCGCCGGGGACTCCGCGGCCGGCTACCAGGCGCGGCTGCGGGACGTCGAGCGCGAGTCCCGTGCCGTCGAGCAGGCCGAGCGAAGCCACCGCAACGCCCTGCTGGATTCCAAGGCCACCCTCGACGACATCAAGGCCGCCGAAGACGAAGTCACCGAAGCGAAGAAGCGTCACAAGCGGGCGACCGACGCGGTGCGCGACGCTGAGCGCGCCATGTCTGACGGCATGCGGGTCAGCCGCGGCGCCGTCTCCGCGCTAGTCACCCTCATGCCGCGGCTGAGTTCGGTGCTGGGCGTCACCTCCGACAGCATGGGCGGGCTGGCCACTACCACCAGGGGCGCAGCCGGGGCGGCCAGCGGATTGGCAGGCCCGCTCAGCGACGTCACCAAACTGCTGGCGTTGGCCGGGCCGCAGGGCCGCGCCGCCGCAGCCGGTATCGAAACCGCGACGCTGGGTTTGAATCTGCTGGGCAACGCTGTCGACGGCGCTGTTGGCGCGCTGGGAAGCCTCGCCGGATTCGAGGTCCAGTTCGCCAAGATCTCCGGCGCGATCCTCGGATTGACCTCGCTCGGCGGGCTGGCCGGCATCGGCACCGCCTCCGGCGTGCAGGGCATCATCAACCTCGCCGGCGCCGCGCAGCAGCTCTCCGGTGGTCTCGGCCTGCTGCCCGGCGTGGTGTCTGGTGTCGCGTTCTCGATGAAGACTCTCGAGATAGCTTTCCACGGCGTCGGCGATGCGCTGACGTCGATGATGGATGACGACCCGACCGCATTCCTGGAATCCCTGAAGAACATGGGTCCGGTTGCGGCGCAGGCGATGCTGTCGGTGGCGCAGTTCCGAGACCTGTTCAAGGCTGCTGGCGCGTTCGTGCAGGACTCGTTCTTCGCGCAGGTTGCCGACCAGATCGTCCCGCTGATCCAGACGTGGCTGCCCGCCGTCACCGAGGGCATGGGCCAGGTCGCTACGGTCTTCGGGCAGGCGGCCAGAGAGCTTGCTCGTCTGCTGATGCAGCCGCAGGCTATGGCGACATTCCAGCAGTTCATCGCCGATATTTCGGCCGGACTGCAGGCGATGCTGCCAGCGCTCGAACCGCTGCTCTACATCTTCCAGCAGCTCACGGTCGCCGGAACAGGGTTCTTCGCTGAGATCGGCGGGTCGATCACTCAGGCGCTGAACTCACTCGCTGACATCGTGGAAGATGCGGCGTCATCGGGTCGTCTGACGGAGTGGATTCAGACCGGCATCAACGCCTTCGGGCACATGATCAGCATCGTCTACTCGCTGGGTTCGGCGTTCGGCGAGATCATGACGATCGCCGACAAGTTCGGCGGCGGCGGTCTTCTCGGCTGGCTCGATGAGTTGGCGGCGAGCCTCGACGCGTGGACGCAGACCCCTGAGGGGCAGAAGGCCCTCACCGACTTCTTCACGGCGCTGCGTGAGGCGACCGACGCGTTCCTGCCGATGCTGGGCCCGCTGCTCGAAGGGCTCATGTCGATCGGGGTTGCGCTCACCCAGGCGGGTGTCGCGTCGGCGCCGGGCTGGCAGGTGTTCTTCGAGACGTTCGCGCAGACGATGGCGCAGCTGGCCCCGCAGATCGCGGCGACCGCGCCGGCGTTGAACACGTTCCTGGTGGGCCTGGCTGATGCGATGGCGCAGCTGATGGCACAGATCGGGCCGGAGCTGCCGCGCATCTTCCAGATGATGGCCGACGCGTTCGTGGCGTTGCTGCCGCAGATCGGCCCCCTGGTGACGGTGTTCCTGGATCTCACTGAGCGGGTCGGCCCGCAGCTGCCGAAGTTCTTCGGCGCCATCACGGCGCTGATCGAGGCTACGCTGCCGTTCTGGCCGATCCTGATCGACTTCGTGCGCAACTTCGTGTCCGTGCTGACGTGGTTCATCGAGTCCGGCGCAACCGTCATCGGTTGGTTCACGAAATTCCTTGAAGGACTGGGCAGTTTCGTCACGCAGCTCCCTGACGCCTTGGGTGAGATCGGCGGGGCCATCGAACGGTTCTTCGCCGGACTTCCGGACCGGGCGCGCACGGCCGGCCAGAGCCTCATCAGCGGACTCGTCGACGGCATCACCAACGGGCTGGGTTCACTGAGCACCACGGCGAAGACTCTCGTTGAGGCGATAGCCAAGTGGCTGCAGTCGTCACCCGCTGAGGTGGGTCCGTTCTCTGGCGACGGTTACACCTTGGTCCGTGGCCGCAAGATGGTCACCGACATGGCCGCCGGCATGCGCGCAGCGCAGCCCGACATCGCTGCGGCAGCTGCAGCTACCGCCGCCGCGGCCAGCGCCCCACTCTCATCGGGGGCGCCGGCGCCGACTGGGCGGGAAACCTCCGGCGGGGCGCTGCTGCCCGACCACATCGCCGGCGCCGACACCTCCATCCTCACCGAGTACCTGCGCCACCAGTTCTCCGACACCCACGGGTTGAAGGGCCTGGCAGCTGATTTCGGCGACATGCTCGACCTCGTCAAGGGCGGGTTCGACCTGCTGAACACCCACGCTGTTCAGCCGATGCTCGACGCGATGGGCATGATCCCCCGTCGGAGTGAGCAGTCGTGGCGGAAGCGCTCCGCAGAGGAGATCGCCGCCGAGCAGCAGCAGGAGTCAGAGCGCAAGTCGTTGGAAGAACAGCGCAGCCAAGGGCCGACATGGGACGACGTACTGGGCCCCGGCCAGTCGTCGGACACCGGCAACCCGCTTCCGGGCGCGACCGTTCCTCTCGTCCAGAACCCGGACGGCACATGGACGTCCCCGAACGAGGCGTGGGCGCATCTCATCGCCCGCGAATCCGGCGGTATCAACCAGCGTCAGCAGATCATCGACGCCAACTCCGGCGGCAACGAGGCGGAGGGTATCTTCCAGATCACCCCTGCGACGTGGCGGGCGCACGGCGGCGAAGAGTTCGCCCCGAATCCGCTCGTCGCGTCGGTGCAGGAGCAGGCCGCCATCGCGGCACGCATCCTGCAGGCCAACCCCAGCGGTTCAGACTGGGGCGCCGGACTTCCCGGCCGTGAGAACGCGCAGGAGTTGCTGAGCGGCCTCACCAACTCGTCGGACACCAAGCGCACCGTGCTGTGGGGTGAGGTCCTCGGCCAGCCTGAGAGTGCGACCTACGGGTTGCCGGCCGGCACCGACACCGGTGGCTACGGCACCGGGAACGCCGACACCTTCCCGGATTGGGTCATGGCGTTGGCCGACCACTTCGGTGTCCTGCCGAGCACCTATGCCGGACACCAGGAAACCGATCGTCACGAACCCGGCTACGCACCGAACCCGGAGCACGAGAACCGGGGCATCGATTGGTCCGGCCCTGTCGAGTCGATGCAGGCGCTGGCCGACTACCTTGCCACCGTTCCCGGCGCGTTGGAGCAAGTCATCTGGCGTAACCCGGAGACGGGCCAGACGGTCTCGATCGCCGGAGGGCAGCCGGTCTCGGGGTACTACGACGAAGAGACTATGCAGGGGCACGAGAACCACGTGCACACCCGGCAGTCGACACCGATCCCGCTGCCGGGCGGGCCGACCTCGGTCGCTGAACGCCGGGGCGTGGGGGCTGCAGCCGGGGACGACGTGGTGTTGCCGTCCGGGAAGAGGCTCAGCGAGCTGGCCGAAAGCACCGACAAGTCGGCGACCGTGAACGAGCAGCTCTTGCAGGCCTATCTGCAGGGCAACCCGGCACTGGCCCAACAGCTCGAGGCTGCCCGCGCGCCGGGCGTCGACGATGCCACCGTGCTCAACGCGCTCAACAGCGTCTCCACCACGATCAGCGACCTGACAGAGCAAGACCCGCTCGGCAACAAGAACGCCATCGACGCGCTGCGCAGCGAGCAGAACGCGATAGCCAAGCAGCAGGGCTTCACCCAGCAGCAGGCCGTCGACCCGATGCAGATAGCGCAGGGGATTGCGAGCGGCGCGGGTAGCGCCGTCACAGGTGCATTCCAGATCGTGCAGGACGTGCTGGACTCGATGGCAGCCACTCAGGACATCGCCGACCATCTGGTCTACGGGATCCGAAACACCGATGACATCAACAAGATCATCGACAACGTCCAGAAGTACGTCACCCTCGCCGGCGACATCTACAGCCAGGTCGGCAACATCCTCGGGATGGTCGGCGGCATCGTCGGCGCCGCTGCTGGAGCTGATCCATCAGGTGGGGCGTCCGGGGCGGCGGCGGGGCTCTCCGCGGCTGGGTCGATCACCCAACTCATCGGCGGCTGGGTGCATGGCGCCAACGCCATCATCGACTACGGGCAGCAGATCTACGACATCGCCATGACCTACGTCGGCCGGTTCATGACCTCCCTGACCGGGATGGGCGGCGCGGAGATGATGGGCAATGTCGGGTTCCTGCTCAACAAGAACACCGGCCAGTTGCTGTCCTACAGCCAGGACAACCCGCAGCACCAGTCCGCCATGGAAGTGCCCTCCTGGATCAAGGACGCCTACGGGTACGGCCGGGGCAACCCGAATCCGCAGGTCAATCAGCAGCTCCACCTCTATGCGGGACCGGGGCAGTCCATCGGAGATGCGATGAACGATTTCGTGTGGCTGATCAACACCCAAGGCACCTCGGGTGCGTTGGCGCCGGCGGCGTTCTGATGACCGCCGCGTTCGGCTCCGGTGTCGTCGAGGCCAACAACCGCAACCTGCGGCCCTACCAGTGGCAGATCGGCGAACTGATCTTCGGGGAGCACACCAAGTATCCCGTTGTGGGCGTGAGGATTCAGAGCTACAACGTCAACAACCAGGACTATCAGATTCCGTTGGCCAACGAAATTCGGATGGGGCAGGACACCCATCAGGCCGGGCCGATCACGTTCACGATGGGGGTGTTCGACAACGCCCCCACTCAGCGCGCCTACGACAGTCTGCCCGATGACCTCATCCTGAAGTCGTCGAAACTGCTGACCGCGTTGCAGCGGGAATGGAAGGCCGACGAAGTTCGGAAGCGCTGGGGTGCGCTGAAGCCCATCATCTACTGCGACGGGTACGGGTCGGTCCGCCAAATCTACGGTCGACCACGCAAATTCGACTACACACGGAAGCGTCCCGGGAGCCTGTTCCACCGCGTCACCGCCGAGTATGCCCGCATCGACACCCTCACCTACACCGACACCGAATACGCCGTGTCGCTGGTCGAGGGTGCCGCAGCGGCCTACTACACCCGTGAGGGGGGTGACGCGCCAGCCTGGTACCGGGTGCTGTTCGTCGGCCCCCAAACCAACCCGGTGGCACACGTCGGTGACGACGAGATCCAGTTGCAGCTGATCATCCCCGAAGGCGTGACCGTCGAGGTCAACAGCTACCCATGGATGCGCCGAATCGTCGACAGCAACAACGTCAACCGGCGTACCGCGCTGATCGGCAACAGCAAGTACCTCGACCGCATGTCGATCCCGGCCGATACCTCAGTGCCGATGTCCTGGGACGCACTCGGCGCCACCGAAGACAGCGAGTGTCGGGTGCTGTGGCGAGACGCCCACAACACCGTCTGATTCAGGGAGACAAATGCCATTCAGTAACGCGGCGATGACCGTCGGCGCCAACGCGATCAGGGCTGCCCTGGGCGGCATGCAGCTGCACACCGCAGACCCGGGGGAAGGCGGCGCGGCCAACAAGTCCAGCGCGCCGATGAAGGTTCCGGCGTGGACTGTGGTGTCCGGCGACGGGGACTTCGGTCTGGCCGCCGACGTCGTGTTCACCGGATGCACTCCCAACGGGCCGATCACCTACGTGTCCGTGTGGTCGAACACCAGCGGCAGCGGCGTCTGGTACGGCAATTTCGCCCTCTCCGATGACCTCACGGCGGACTCCAGCGGCAACTACATCCTCGACGAGTTCGACGTCGACGGGTTGTCCACCTAGCCGATGGGGGCGTCCAGCGCTGCGTATACCTTTAACGGCGCAGCATCCGGGCGGCGGTCCAGCCGTGGCGTGAGCGGCGGGGCCTTCCAGTGGTCGGCGTCGGCTGCCGGCGCGAACGTGCGCACCGGCAGCGCGCGGGGGAGTTTCGCCTGGCGGGTCCGCCGCGCCGCCGGTGAGAACGGGGAGAGCTGGCCCGACGACGGGTTCCGCGTCATCGTCCAGGAGGTCACGGGACCGATCGTCTGCCGGGACCTCGCGGTCACCAACCTGGTGATGCAGCGGGCGCTCTCCGGGGCGTGCGACGTCCAGTTCGACGTCAACCCGAACGACCCCTCTGTGCAGGGCATCTACTTTAAGCCGTGGCGGCAGTACATCCACGTCGAGAAGACGATGCAGGGCAAACGCAAGATCTGGGCGTCGGCGATCGTGCAGCCCTCCGAGCTCGACGAGAACACCGGTGTCCTGCACCTGAAGGCGAAAGGGTTCGCCGGATACCCGAAAGGTATTCCGTGGCTGCAGGATCTGAACTGGGTCGCCAACGACGCCTACGAGCCGGTGCAGAAAATCTGGAAGCACCTGCAGGAGGACTTCCCGCACGGCGACCTCAACGTGGAGGTGTACCCCAAAACCAGCGGCGTGATCCAGCTGCCGGGCTACTCCTACACAGGTGGGCCGCTGGTCCCGAACTTCTTCGCCACGTTCGTGCGGGCCGCCGACAAACTGGACTGCGGCGACTACATCGACGCGCTGGCCCGGTCCATCCCGTTCGATTACGCCGAACGCAGCCAGTGGAACGCTGACCGCACCGACGTCATCAAGAAGATCGAGCTCGGCTATCCGCGGCTCGGGGTGATTCAGCAGAACCTGGCGTTCGTCCTCAACGAGAACGTGCTGTCGGCCAAGCCGCACATCGAATCTCAGATCGACTGGGTCAGCGACATCGGGGTGACGGGGTTCTTCCCGGGCTTCCAGTACAGCTACACCCTGGCCAACGCCGACCCGAACCGGTTGCGCCGCTACCTCGACGAGACGGACGCCAACCTGGACTCCAATGAGCGGTCCGCGGCGTGGGCCCGCCGGCTGCTGGCGAGGCGTCAAACCCCGGCCTATTGGGAAACCATCACCGTCGACATGAACCACCCGCACGCGCCGTTCGGGACGTTCGACGTGGGCGACACCATCACCGTGTCCGGGGTGATGCCGTGGGTCGGGGAGATCCAGCAGAGCCACAAGATCATCGCGATCTCCGTCGACGACACGAAGAACGTCTGCCAGCTCACGCTGAAGGCGGACGGCATGTTCAACTACGACCCGATCTACTTCCCCGGCGGCACCAGCAACATCGTCACCAACGGCGGGTTTGACTTCAACCTCGACGGGTGGACCGCCAGCGGGGCCGGGTGGAGCCACGACGCCGGCCAGGGGCACACCCGCCTCGGGTCGGTCACCGTCACCGCCGACGGGGCAGATCACGACTTGCTGACACAGCCGTTCGGTGTCAGCGACTTCCAGATCTTCCCGCTGCGGGCGGCGGTGAAGATGACCCAAGAGGCCGTCCCCTACGCCGCCGGAGTGAAGCTGGTCGCCCAGTTCTACGACGACGAACTGGACCCCACTCAGGCCGTGGAGATCGACGTGGCCACCGGCGCGCGCGGCACCGCCTGGCAGGGCCTCGACGGGAACGTACTCACCCCCACCGGATCCACCCGGGTCGCGCTGCGCCTGCACGTCGGTGCGGGTGTCCCGGCGGGGCAGGTGTGGTTCGACGACGCGGAGATGCTTCTATGACCAACGGTTTCGGCGGCCCCGGCTACGTCAGCAGCGAGACGCGGACCCTGTCGAGCATCGAGAAGGGCGCCGGCCCCGATCTCAGTCAGGGTGAAGCGGCCATCATCAAGATGCTGCAGTCTCACGACTACCAGATGAAATTCATTGCCGGGCAGATTAAGCAGCTGCAGGCCGGTGTCAACGAGGCCACCCAGAACCCGATCCAGCAGATCCAGCAGTTCATCGCCGACATCGTCGTCCTGCTCGGCGGCGGGCAGCTCGCCGCCGGCGCCCTGGACTTCGGGGACCTGCAATACATCCTCCCCGCCATGGGGGCGCTGTTCGGGTTCGGCGACGGCCCGTTCCCGCTGAGCCTGTTCGAAGCGGCGATGAAGTTCTTCGTCGGCTACGTGGTCCCGCAGCAGCAGTTCGTCGACGTCATCAACCAGATCATCGAGAACTGGTTGGGACTGCTGGGCATCGACCCCGCATTCATCGCTGACGTCAAGGAACTCGTCGAGGCGATCGGCAACCTGTTCGACGGCATCGGCAACCTGTTCCCGTCACTCAACGAGCTGCTGGGCGCGCTGGGCATCACCACCGCCCAGTTGGGTCCGCTGGGGCAGCTGCTGGCGTCGATCTTGCGCCTGTTCGAGGGTTTCGACCTGAGCTTGTTCGGCAACATCCTCGACTTCGTCACCGACCTGATGCGGCCCTGGATTCAGGCGATCACCGCGGTCATCAACTGGGTGAACGGTCTGCTGGCGGCGATCGGGTTCGGCGGCGGGCATGTGGTGAATTCGCCGCTGCCGGATCTGCTGGAGCCGTTCGAGAATCTGTTCAACGTGTTGGGTGGGGCGATCTTCGGGGCGGGGTTCGACCCGGCCGCGTGGTTCGGCGACATCTTCGGGTTCGTCGAGGACCCCATCTCCGACATGTGGGCGGGCATGCAAAGGCTGTTCGGCATCGGCACCAACGCCCAGAACACTGCGAACAATGTGTGGCGTGAAGTCCTGGACCTGAAAGGCGAATTGGCGTCCACCGGCTCGGGTGCGTGGTTCTCCGACCACATGCCCTACGGCAACGCCGCCTACCTGCCGTCGCCGTACATCGTGCACGAGGACGGCCCCGGCGACGGCACGATGGGGCCGAACGGCAACAGCGAGCTGGCATGGAAGGCCTACGGGGCCAGCACCAAGGTCTGCATCTACGACCGCCCTGACTTCAACCTCACCTCCGGCAGCTACGCCGGAGCGATGGTGGTCACCAGCCGCGGCACCGTTGGGTACGGCGCCGGCGCCGTGCTCGGCCTGGTCAACGCCTTCGGTGAAGGTGTGGCGTTGCAGGTCACATCCAACAACGCGCTGCTGGTGCGCACCGTGGATGCCTACATCCCGGACTCGACCCTCACCGCCGACGACTCCACGGCGTTCACCTTGGCCGCCGGTGACAGGTTCGAGATCTACTACGGAGCAACCATCGGCGGCGTGGCCTACCCCGACGCGATCGTGGCGTTCCGCAACAGTGTCATCGTGTGGCGCAAGAACGTCACCGGAATCACGTTGGGCGCCAGCGTCTACCCGATCATCGGCGGGTTCGCGGTGCCCGGCGCGTTCCTCAGCCAGGCCACCCCACCCAAGATCGGCTCATTCGCCATCTACGACAGCAACCTCACCATCTAGGGAGACCCGTGTCAGAGTCAGTGTTCGAGGAGATCAACGGCTACGGCCACGTGGAGATCGACAGCTACGAAACCATGTGCGCTGTCCAGAAAGAGATCTACGAGGCCAACCCCACGAAGTGGGCTGGCAACGTCCAGTGCGTCCGCACGACCGACAACCCGGGCTACATGCTCGAGATGAACCCCACCGACAAGAGCCACGGCCGGCAGGGGTTCGTCGCGTTCTTCACTGACCACCTGATCAAGATGCAGCCCTACGCGATGGGGGTCATCGTGAAGATGACCGCCGACGAGTACGCCGCATTCCAGGTCCAGGCGGGGGCGTAGCCGTGGCGAACGTGTGGTACATCGGGTCCTCCGACGAGCGCAAGATCACCGCCCAGGAGTGGGCGTTCGCCGGTTTCCCCGGGGCGTCGGACAGCGAGTGGACCATCAAAAACGGGTGGGCCATCTCCGAGGATGTTTTCACCGAAGATCAGCTGGCATTCTTCGACGCGCATCGCGAATTCCTCACCGGGCAAACCGGTCTGCGGGAGAACCCGATTCCAGTGCTGCCCGTGATGCCCGTCGAGATCGTCGGCCCCTTGTCCGGCTACTACATCGAGATCAAGGACCTGCTGCGGCAGCTGCAGCTCGCCCAGTTCATCAACTCCGGTGACGGACCGCCCTCGGCGGGGCCGGCCAACGTGTTCAGCCAGCTGTACCTCAACACCAGCAACGGCAACATCCACCGGTGGAACGTCGCGACCGAGACATGGTCGGACAGCATCGGCAACATCAAGGGCCCGGCCGGAACCACCGGCAACGCGGCACCCGCCAGCCACGGTGACGACCCCGACTTCGACCGGCCGATCACCGACGGCGCCGTGATCTGGGTAGGCAGCGTCGAACCTGTGAATGCGGTCGAAGGTGACGTGTGGTTCGACATCACCGGCGACCCGCCCGATATCACCACCACCACCCTGTCGGCGATGAACGTCGGCGTGCACTTCTCGGCCGACCTGGTGTGCATCGGCACCGTGCCGATCACATTCACGGTGGTATCCGGCGAACTGCCGGACGGTCTGGTGCTGTCATCCGAAGGCCAGCTGTCCGGGGCGCCCACCGCGACAGGAGCGTTCGCTTTCACGGTGCGCGCCACGAACGGATTCGGCACCAACGATCAGCCGTTCTCTGGGACGGTGGGTGCGGCTGTCGCGCCGACGATCACCACGACGTCGCTGCCTGCGATGAACCAGGGCAGCCCGATCGCCCCGATCACACTGCAGGCCAGCGGCTCCGTCCCGATGACGTGGGCGGTGACCACCGGTTCACTGCCGGCCGGGCTGTCGCTCAACGCGTCCACCGGCGTGGTGTCGGGGACACCGTCGGCGGCCAGCGCGTACAGCTTCACCGTGACGGCATCCAACTCGGCCGGGTCTGACCCGCAGCCCTTCTCCGGCACTGTGGGCGCCCCGCTGACACCGGTCATCACTACCACCTCCCTCGGTGAGGTCCTGGTCGGTCAGGCGTTCAACCTCACGCTCGCCGCGACCGGCTCCGTCCCGATCGCCTGGACCGTGTCCGTCGGCACCCTCCCGGCGGGCCTGTCGCTGAACTCGTCGACCGGCGTGCTCTCCGGCACCCCCACCACACCCGGCGCGTACAGCTTCACCGTGCAGGCAGAGAACGCCGCAGGAACCGACACCCAGGCGTTCACCGGCACCGTCGACGCAGCGGCTGTCACGTTCGACAGCACCGCCACCAACTCCGGCACGACCTCGCCGATTGCAGTGGCGACGAACGCATCCGCCGGGTCCACAGGCTTGCTTTTCGTCACTGTCGTCACCAACGGCGGACTGAGCAGTCTGACGGCGAATTACGACGGCGAACCGATGACCCAACACGGGTCGACCATCACCCAGGGCCCGTTCAATGTCGTTTACTACACACATCTGGCGGTGTTCAAGCTGGAGGATCTCGAAGGTGGCTCGAAGGCGATCTCGGTCGCGGCGGCGGCGACCATCGGTGGGTATTTCCACGCGTCGTTCGTTTCGTACGACGGAGTGGAGGCCATCGGTGCCTTGCAGTCGAAAACAGCTGTGGCCGCTGGCATGACGCACGATGTGGCGACCGATGAGGATCACATCGCCGCCCAATGCTTCTTCATGGCCAACGGCACCTCAATGTCGGGATACAACAAGACCCAACGCGGCGCCACGAGTCGCAGTGTCGTCGGCGACGCTGCGGGTGAGGAAGACGGCAGTGTGGCATTCAGCGCGATCGGCGCAGCCTCGGGCGGCAACTACACCTACGCCTCGGCCGCAGTTGACCTGAGCCCGAACTGATGGCCGTCGTCACGCCGCTTCTGCCGCTGCACAATCGGCTTGCAGGGGGTCACAACGCGGTCCTTCAGGTCATCGGTGACTCAACCTCATACGGCAGCTACGACGCTCAATGGTGGGACAAGTTCGGGTGGGTTGGCCGCCTCGGGATCCTGGTCGGCGACGAATACGACTGCAACGTCCAACTGAGCTATTACCTGCGGTGGAATCCGCCGGGCCCAGGCACGTTCGGAAGCAGCGCTTCTGGGCCAGCGGCCTATAGCGAATCTGTACTGATCAGGGAAGCGGCCGATGAGGATGCTCCAACGCTGCTGATCATGCTGGGCTCGATTCCAGGGGCTACGTGGTCGTACTACTCGGTCGGAATGGTTTCCCCCGACTCAGATCTGGTCATCGTGTGGACCGGGTTTAATGAGATCAACGCGACCGCCGCGGCGAACGGGTACGACAGTTTTGTGGCCGCAGTGAAATCCGCCCACCCCGATGTCCCGATCATAGCCACGACGGAAAACGACACCACAAACGCACACCACAACGGCCGCCCATGGATCACCTATACGCAGATCTTCGGTGCGATTGTCAACCGTTTTCTGCCGGGCGACGCCATGCCGCTAGACCCAGTGCTGAAGCATTCGACCAGCATCGACTGCGTCTGGATGCTGGACAGTCGACAATGCGCATTGCAGTCTTCCGGCGACCTATGGGATGGACTCCACCCAGCGGCGGCTGGAAACGACAAGATCGCGGCCTGGCTGTACGAAACCCTCGTCGGCGAAGGTGTCCCCGGAGGCGGTGGCGGCCAGCCCGGCGGTGACTTCCTACCCGACTCTATCTGCGAGCCCAAGATCAAGCTGGCCGGAATGTGGTACCCGACAAGGCCTTACGTGCTGGCCGACGGATCGTTTCAGCCGGCCATGGCCCGGCATTGACCTGTTCGATAGGAGCTTTCTGCTGATGGCACTAACTCGCGCGAATATCGAAGCCACGAAGGCGTACTTTCGTGTCCGCTTCGGTAACCCGTACATCTACGCCGGAGCGTTGTCGCCAACGAACGTCAAGCAGGGAACCGACTGCTCCGAAGCGGCCCAGACCGCGTGCGAGATGGCGCTGGGCCGCTACGTTCCGGGCCGCCAATCCGAGGGCGCAACGACCGAATCGTGGCGTATCTACCCGGACGGGCGGCTGATCCCGGTCGGGGCGAAGGGTCCATTCGGCGCTATCCGCGTCGCGTCACCGCGCGACATTCCCGCCGACGCTGCGGTCAAGATCGCGCTGAGTCACGGTGGCGGCGGCCCGAACAGTCACATGTGGTGCGAGGTCGACGGGATGCGCATCGAGTCCCGTGGGGGCGGTGTCGGTCTGATCACTCAGCCGCGGGCGTTCGCGATCGACGACCCGCGTGCGAACGCGTGGTTCTACCTGCCAGGCCCGATCGTGGAGGACGGTACCCCCGTCGCACCTGAAGTGGTCATCCTGGGCCGGCGGTACGAAAGCTACGGCGAGCGGGTCGGCCAGCTGCAGGCCACCCTCAACGCCGCGGGGGCCGCCCTGGACGTCGACCGCGAGTTCGGCCCCCTCACCGAGGCGGCCGTCATGGCATACCAGCGCGGTAAGGGGTTGGAGGTCGACGGGGTCGCCGGGCCCGCCACACTCGGCGCGCTCGGTTTGACGTTCGGTTCCGCCGCGCCGGATGTGACGCCGTCGTCGACCGTCGCGGTGCTGCGCCGAGCGATGGAACCCACCGAGCAGCCCAACGCCCGCCTGGCTGAGTACCTGCCCCACTTCGCTGAAGCGATGCGCGCCGCCCAGATCACCACGGTGCGCCGCGCTGCGGCGTGGTGCTCGCAGATCGGCCACGAATCAGCCGGCCTGAAGTACATGGCCGAGATCCAGACTAACGGCCCCGGCTGGTCGGAGGACCGCCGCCGCTACCGCGGTCGCGGACCCATCCAGCTGACCTGGTCGGGCAACTACCGCAGTTTCGGGCAGTGGTGCGCCGAGAAGGGCTACGTCACCGACCCGGAGCTGTTCGTCCGCCAGCCCGAGCTGGTCGAGCAGCCGCGCTGGGGATTCCTCGCCGCGTCGTGGTACTGGCTCAACGCCGGTCCTCGACCCGGGCAGATCAACGCCTACGCCGACGCCGGCGACATCCTCGCCGTGTCGCGATGCGTCAACGGCTGGATCGAAGGCAAGGACCCCATCGGTTGGGCCGACCGCCGCACCCGCTACCTGAACTGCATTGCTCTGGGTGACCAGCTGCTCACCCTCTCCGCACCGTCCACCGCCGATCCGATCGAGGAGTTGCTGATGCTCAAGACCAAGTCCCTGTCCATCTACGCCACGCCCGGGGAGGGGCCGATCCCCGTCGTCGACATGATCGCCGCGCTCGACGCCCACGGCCCCCACGAGCCCTACGTCGAGGCCAAGGCGCGCGAGGGTGACCCTGATGCGATCCGGCGGGTCGCTCGCACCGCCGCCGGAATGGGCGAGTACCGGCATGCCGCGGCGATCAAGCAAGCCTCCGCGGTCCTCGCCGAAATCGAGGCCGCCAATCCCGAACTGCTCACGTCCTACCTGAAGGGAATCAGCGCATGACGAAGTACACCCCCGCCACCATTGCGAAGGCCATCGGCGGCGGCGTCGTCGCCGCGATCGGCGCGGCGGCGGCCGCGGCCGGCGGCCCCGACCTATCGGTGCTCAGCGCAGGAGAGTGGGCCATCGCGGCCGGCGCCGGCCTCACTGCGTTCGGCACCGTGTTCGGCACGCCGAACAAGGACACCAACCCGAGGACCCCCGTCGACCAGGTTCTCGACAACCTGCCGGTCGTGTCCGCCGCAGCCGCGTCGGCCGCCGCGGATCTCGAGAAGGTGAAGACTGCCGCCGCGGAGACATTCGGCGGCATGATCGGCGCCGCGATGCCCGGCCCGATCGGTCAAGCAATCCTCGACGCGCTGCGCAAGCAGTGATCCCGCTGCAGAACGTCGACACCGTCTGGGAGTTCCTCGCCGTTGTCGCCAGCCTGATCGGTGCCGTCGCGGTGGCGGCGACTCCGATCGTGTTGGCCCAGCACAAGCACAACCGCGACACCAGCGCGAAACTCGACGCCGTGCAGGGCCAGGTCGTCAACGGGCACGAAGGCAAGCCACCGCTGCGCGCCGACATGGACCGGGCGCTGGTCATGCTCGAAACCTTCGGCGCCCAGCTGGAAGGGTTGGGGGGCCTCGTGCGCAACCAGGGCCGCGACATCAGCGGCATACGCGAGGACGTCGGCCTGATCCGGGGCGATCAACGTGAGGACCGCCGGAACCTCACCGCCTTGGAAACCCGCGTTGCCCAGATGGCGCGGCGCGAGCAGCACGGCGAACCGCCGTGAGATCCGCCGACGCGGCCGGATCAGGTGTTTTGACACCGTCGTGACTACTTCACCATCTACTATTAATTGTTTATAGTAGAACTGTGACTGCAAACAAGATCGACGCGATCCTGAGCGCGGACCCGGCTGATGTGGGACCACGTCTTGTTAAGGCCGCCGAGGATCAGTGGTTTGAGCGGAAGAGCTCCAGGATTGGCGGCCAGGCGCTTGGCCAGGCGATGGTTGCATTCGCGAACGCAGAAGGCGGCACTATCGTCGTCGGAATTCATGATGGCAACGTTGAAGGCATCAACGCGCAAGGCACCAAGCGGATCAACGAGTTGCGCCAAGCCTCCATTGATCACACGTCGCCCCCTGTTCGGTTCAGCTGCAGTGAGCTCGAATGCATCAATTCCAAGGGCATCCCCGACGCCCTGCTCGTCTTTCGGGTCGATCCAGGTGAGCGTGTTCACGAGATGAAGAACGGAGAAACCTATCTCCGGGTCGGGGATGAGTCACGGAAGTTGAGCTACACCCAGCGGCAAGAGTTGGAGTTCGACAAGGGCCAGGCTCAATACGACGGAATGCCGGTCCCCGGTGGCTACACCATCGCCGACCTCAAGCGCTCGTTACTGGAGAACTACCGCGAGCGCACCGGCGCCGATTCTGCAGAGCGGATCTTGGACGCGCGGAGCCTCCTGACACGCGACGGCAAGCTGACCATCGCGGGATTCCTGCTGTTCGGCAAGAACCCGCAACGCGAGTTCCCCCAGGCCTACATCCGGGTACTGCGCTACGTATCCACTGAACGGGGTACTGGCGCCCACCTGAACCTCGACGAGGGGGGAGATGTCAAGATCGAGGGACCGATCCCGACATCCATTCAAAGGGCTGTCGAAGTCATCACCCAACTCGCTCCGCAGCGGCGATCGCTAGATTCGGCCGGCTTCTTCACCGGTAGCGACCTGGTGCCAAGAGATGCCTGGCTGGAGGGTCTAGTGAACGCGGTGATCCACCGTTCTTACAGCCTGGCTGGTGACCACATCCGCGTCGAGATCTTCCCGGATCGGATTGAAATTGAGAGCCCGGGGCGGTTCCCAGGCTTGGCTAACCCGTCAAAGCCTCTGGAAATCAGTCGATTCGCCAGAAACCCACGCATCGCCCGCGTGTGCGCGGATCTGCGGATCGGGCAGGAGATGGGTGAGGGCATCAAACGGATCTTTGACGAGATGCGAAGAGTCGGCCTGACCGACCCTGTCTACCGGCAGAGTCCTGGGAGCGTGCGCCTTCGCCTAGAGGCCGTACCGAGACTTGACCCCGCTGTTGCAAACCGTCTCCCCAAAGGAAGCCAAGCGGTCTTGGACCTGCTGCGATCCTCGGGTGTTCCGATGGGCACCGGCGAAGTTGCGGAAGCTCTCGAACTTAGCCGCCCCGCCGCGATCACACGGCTTCAAGCCTTGCGTAAGGAAGGGCTCATTCAGTGGACCGGCAAGTCGCCGAAGGACCCACGAGCCGCGTGGACTCTATCCACCCTCATGTAGTGCGTATGCGTAGGTGTAGACACCTACATGGTTCAGGCGTCGAGCGGGATGTAGAAGTTTTTAGAGTAGATGAAGCGTGGAAGTAGTTCCGGACTGTTTTCCCAGTTCAGACCACGTTTTTGACCTCAAGGCGCAGTGCAGACTCTTTATAGCGTTTTTATAGTGGGCTAGCCCCCACGTGGGACGGCTTCGACCCGGCTTCCAGAGCCATTTTCACGCTTCTGAACCTGTTGCCCTCGCGCTCGACCCGTACTACCGGATAGCCACACTGGCTCGGCCACTGACGCCCAGCACGGAACGCACCCTGCCCTCGCTGTGAGGGCGGGGCGCTTCTTAGCCGTTGTCTCAGGATACGACGGCGGCACCCAGATCGTGATGACACTAACCAACAGCACTGCAACCGCGACACCTCCACCGCGACACCTCCACCGCGAAGCCGACGCCGTTAGCGCCGAGTCGCTACCTCGGTCAAGAGAGCTCCGAAATGCCCACTCGGTAATTGCCGAGGCCCTGGCATGCCACCAACGCGGAAAGCCGAGACTCGCCGCAAGGTCAAAACCGCGGTGCGTGTGACATGACGCGCAAGAACCTGGGCAGCAACCAACGCGGTGGCACGCCATGCTAGAGCGCCCGCAAAACCGTCTACGACCACATCGACTCGCTCGGCGGCGGCGGCAACCGCACTGCCGAGAACTCCGCGGATCGCCGCGCAGGATTACGGCGTTCTCGATATCGAGGTGCCCGCTCGCACTCAGTCAGTTGATGGGATCGCTGACTGGAGGTCGGGCACCTTGACGTTATCGCCGGGTGTCCCGAAGGGGCTCCGGATCGTATCCGCGTAGACCAGCGGCAGATCATCCGGCACGACTTGAAACGAGCCGTCGGGAGCGTGTCGCGGACCGAAGCGTCAATCTGTCGGGTTGCGTTGAGCGGAATCTGCGCGTGCAGGTTGGCGTAGGCGCCGTTGGCGGCTTGAACGGCAACAACGGCGTACTCATGGAGATCCGCTGCCGACGCAGCTTGATAAGCTTCGTCGAAAGCATAGGAACTCCAGCTTGGATTGTGTTCGCGATCAGCGGCCGGCGTAGCGATACCGTCGCAATTTCTGTGTCCACTCCTCGAACGGTTCGCCAGACGACCCGACCATTTCGCCGGCAGTTAATTTGCGCAACGAGTGTTTAAGGCTCGTTCCGCTTGGTGTTTCCTCGCCCGTGAATCGATACTCGAAGAATTCGCCTTCGGTGCTGAGGAAGATGCAGGCGTTCCCCCAAGACTCGTAGAAGTCGCCTTGGCCTCGCCACGTTGATTCGCGATGGATCGTGTGGTCCAGATTCTCAAACCTCCAACCCTCCTTCTCGAGGCCCGAATCATCCTTCCAAGACTGTGGGGGCAATCCGCTTGCGCGGGTCTGTTCGAGCCTTTCGTCAGCAATCGTCTTGGCGAACTGCTGAAATTCCGCGTACTCGTCCATGGGGTATTCTTGTTGCGTCTATTTGGCTACTTGTTCTTACTGGTTTGCTTATTCTTGATCGCAATGTCAGCAGCGATTGCTTTTTTGCGTTCCTCATCGCGTTTCTTGCGCTGCTTGTCCTGCTCCTTCGCATAGCGAACTTCACTGACCTGCGGGTGCTGCGGCGGCTGGTCGATTGGCATAAAGTACCCCCTCGTTAACATCAGACTTCGACGATAGTAGACGTGATCCAGCGCATCCGTCCTCCTAACGCGCATTGGAATCGCTGTCGCCGTAGCCGACGAGGTGCGCGGTCGGAGAACGCACTTTGAACCGCCAACGACTTTCGCCCCAATTTCGAACAGCCGTCGCTCCGACAAAGGAACTCGCGGTACATGTTGGGGGACTGTGCCCAGGGCCTATCGGTGAACCACTCGATGCCCTTCATGACGCTGTTGTCCGCGATCAGCGTGCTCGGCTAGTGCGACTTCTTCTCTTAGCCCCTGAACTTAGAAAGGCGACGCGAAGTACGACGGCCCGAGGCCACGGATGGTGAGCCTGGCCGTCGCCCACGGCGAACGTCCGGCTCGCACCGCAACGCGAACGCTAGATCGGCGGCCAGATCAAAATTCGTCGGCTGCGCGCCGCCCACCCGGACTGAGGCGCAACCGATTCGCCCATTCTGCCGGGGTCTGGTGAAATTCAACCGCCGCAGCGGCATCGATTCGGCTGTATCTGGTCTGGCGATCAGAGGACTCCTTACTCGCCAGGACGGATCCTGTACTGCATCAGGCGGTCGCATACCTGGGTCGGCAGGCAGCCGTTGTCGGTGAGCAGGTTCTGCACGTGGTCGCTCAGGATGTGTTTTGGTTCCTGGCCGGGCAGCGGCCGCCAGCAGATCTGTCCAGACGGTTGCCACGTCACCGGCAATGTGGCTGACCACCTCGGTGGAGACGAGATAGACATTCGGATTCGCCACAGCGGCCGGATCGGGTGCCACGGTCAGCCGATCCGACACCAGGATAGTCGGGCTACCAGCGGGGGCGTGTTCCATTCCCTGGTCGGCGGCGAGTTGATCGAGCTGGGTGTTGGCCTGCCGCACATCTTTGAGCGGCAGCAGACGATCGGCGCGCTCCTCTGATTTCGCCTCGATCGTCAACCACCTAGCGGTGTCCCATCGCCAGGCCGAATCGCAGCGCCCCTGACCCGGCGGCTTGGCTGCCGACGCCCCCAGGAACGTGCCGAGGGTGGTCAACGCCCGTTCATACGGGCCCGCCTCGTCGTGGCTGAGCGCCGAGCACATCTGCTCCACCGACGTCTTGATGGCGCCTGGTTTGAGTTGCCCTGTCAGCCTCGCGACCAAAGCGTTGATTGCCACCACGTCCGCGCCGGCCAGGGGGATCTTCTCCGCGCCGGGAAGGTCCTTCATCTCGGTGAGCCAGGTGCCGCGGTCTGAGGCATTCGCGGCGTCGCGAAGCAGTTGGCGTGCGTGGGCGCGGTGGGCTTCGCCCTGGGCGCCCAGGTGCATCCAGACCCCAGCAAGGTACAGCAGCAGCCCGCGGTACCCCCGGGTCGCCTCACCGCCGCTGCCGACAACGCGGGCAGCTTCTTCGAGCGTCTGGCTGGCAGCCGGCCAGTCCTCACGGCAGGACAACCGCCAAGCGTCGACTTCTAGCTTTGCCGACTCTCCGAGCGCCAATGCACCCGGAGGGTCGATCTTCGTGGCGTCCTCGCGGAACTCGGCGATCAGCGGCTCACCGCCCTCGCGCCAACCGATGCCGTGTTCGAGGAAGGTGACGACGTTATCGAGGACATCGGCCGCGGTCTGGCCTCGACTGTTCTCCCACCCGAATTCCACCTCGGCCTGCAGTTCGACTTCCAACGCCGTCTTATGGTCGAGCCTGGAGAAATACCTGGTGATATCGGAGCCCAACACCACCACAATCGCGTAATCGTTCGGGCCGCGCGTGCACCGGCCAGCTCCCTGAACGATGCGAGTGCGCAAGCGCTCGGCCAGGGCTGCGGTCGCCGCGGCCCGTTCGCTGAGGAACTTCTCCTGCAGGCTCACCGCGTCCGGGTTGCCGTCGAGAACGACGATCCGGCAATCGTCACCGGGTAGGTCCAGCCCGTCATATCGGTTGGCCAGGCCAAGTACCCCCGTTGGCGCCTGAGCGAACGCCGCAAGTCCGTGTTCGACGTCGTCCTTGCCGTACACCGCCACCTCGGCACCGGCCAGCGCGCGTGCGGCCTCCTCGGTCTTCTCCGAGGAGCTCTGGCTGAGGACCAGCGCCTTGTTGGTGGTGGCGACCACGTCTTTGACCAGACCGACGGGGTCCTCGCCCTTGACAAGGTCGGGGAACACGAACAGGCGCCGGCCCGAGCGCGGCGGCGTCTTGGTCGGCAGCGGCATTCGCACGATGTCGGCGCGGCCGAACGCTCGTTCCAGGTCGCCGCCGGCGCCCAGTGTCGCCGACAGGTAGACGCGCTGACCGGCGTTGGAGAACACACGGTTCTGGAAGGTCGGCGGGATCATCGGGCGAATCTGGATGCCGCCGTAGGACACGTAAACGCAGCACGCTGTCAACCCGGAGCGGATCATCGCGAACCCGAACTTGTAGTCATCCCCAAGGCTGGCCAACGTCGTGTCCAGTGTCGCTACGGCGGCGGGATCCGCCGCCGGCAGGACCAGTCGCACCTGGTGGTGGGAACCGGGGTCGGGAGGACCCTGCAGCCGCTGAATCTGCAGCCCTGGCAGGAACGGGCGCAGTGCATCCAGGACCGACAAATAGGTCGACGAATCCTCGTGGCGGCGAATGGTGACGCTGTAGTGCTCACCGACGAACTGCTCGCCGGCGTGGGCGTCGTCGAACACCACCAGGCGCGGCACTGGTAGCTTCGGGCTGCTGTTGAAGATTGAACTGTAGGTCGTGATGGCGATTGCTCCGCCGCCATCGACATCGCTTTGGTCGGTGACCCTCCAGCGGTGGTGACTGCCGACCAGAAGACGGGCCGAGATGCCTTCATCATTGGCGGTCGCCAGGACCTGGCGGGCGAGTTGCTTAGTTGGGGTGGCATAGAGCACCGGGCCTGCCCTCTTCCGCCGGACCCACTCGGCGATCAGCAGGCCTGGCAGCGTCTTGCCGGTACCGGTCGGCAATTCCAACGCGATATCTGCAGTGTCCTGGTGCTTTTCGGCGTACGCCCGCAGCACGTCACCCTGGTGGATCCACAGCGAGCTCACGGCATTGCCGGTGCGGGGCAGGCCCCCCCGCAGGTACATCTCCTCCGGCGTCTCGAACTGCGGTGCAACCCGCTTGGATTTGCCCACGAATGCCATCGGTCAGGCCACCTCTTCCGTTCTCGTGGGGCACGCGCCACATAATGGCGTGAACTGTCACCAACTTGCATGATGTCAAGGTCAGGTCTACCTAATCCACCCGGACCCGCCACCAATCCCGACACAGCCATGCCGGGCCTGCGATGGCGTCCACGGGCTTCGGGTGGGGCGACCAAGATCCCCGGTAGCGGCGGCTACGGAAACCCCACGTGATTCAGCGGTGCAGGCGTGAGTCGATGGCATGGACCGCCTCGACAGCGGCGCGGCCAAGGTCTGGGTCGTGGACGTAGTGGTGGCGCAGCAGATCCGCAGTGGTGGCCGTACCGACCAGGCCGAGCACCCGCACCGCGTAGGTGCTGGTGTCGCCCATGGGATCCCACTCCTGGCGCGCTCCCGGTAGTTCGTCGCGGTGGGTCAGGGCCCACTCCAGCAGTACTCGAACCTGATCGGGATAGGCGGCGAGCAGGGCACGGTGTGGATGGATCGCGGAGGTCTGGTCGCTGCCGAGAAGTTCGCTGTTCACGCGATATAGTTCGCACAGGACGCTGACCGCCGCGCCCGGCGTTTCGTGTAAGAGGCGTTCCCAGAGTGCTTGCTTCTGTAGGGCTTTCGTGTTGCCACGAAACAGCTGCAGCAACAGTTCATCGACCAGTCGCCACGCGATGGCGGCCTCGTCGGCCGGCTCGTCGGACGGTGGCAACGTAGGCGAGACCCTGGCCCAGCCGGACAAGCCGTTGAGGTGGGCAGCCACGGCCTCCGACGGAATAAATGTGTTGCGCGGTGGTGGTCCGGCGTAGCGTGCCAGAGCACGCACAACCAGATCATCGCCGCTGGTGGCGCCCTCGGCGAGTTGTTTGACCGACCAAGGCGTTCCGAAGCTGTAGTCGCCGGGCATGACCGACATCGCGTAGAGGGTCAGCCGCTGATCGGCCGGCAGCGAGTCGACCGCCTCGCTGTAAGGGCCGATCACGCGTTCGTCTTCGAACATGCTGGCCACGATGCCCTGCGCCCGTGCCTGGTGATCGGGGTCGTCGACGTTGCTCAAGACGGTGGCGATCTCGCGTTGGATGGCCTCCAGTGAGGTTACGGGGGTGATCTGGCCGTAGGCGGCGAGTGCGTCGATCAGCGTCGAGCTGGTACCCAGGTCGCCGGGGTCGTTGTCGTAGCTGCACAGCACGTCGATCATGCGTTCGCGGGTCTGCGCGGTCAGGACACTGCTGCCGTATAGAGCGGCCTCCAGTACCTTCAGGCGAAGATGGTAGCCGCCTACAGTGAGGCCGTTCTTGACGAGATCAGGCAGATTCTGCGCGTCGAGGTCGTGACGCACCGGGTGGCTGAGCAGGGCGGCCAGGTACAGCCTGCCGAAGCAACGCGGATTGGGCCGCCACATCGGCGTCGCGGTCGCCACGTCCATCGCCGAGCGGTTGCCGAAGATCCTGGCGCTCTCGGCGCCGTGAGCCACCACGCCGGCCGCTGGCGTACACCGTCGACCGTGCGGGCCGAATGTGCAGGCGACCACGGTGCTAGTCGCCACGCGGCTGCCCGCACTCTGGAGGTCGCGCATCGCGGCCCGCATCACGGTATCGGTGGCGTCCATCAACGCGCCGATCTCCGGCAGGAACATGCCGTGGTAGGCGGACCGTCCCGCGGCGAGCAGCAAGGCCTCCTCGATCAGTGTCCATTCGCGACGGTGATGCCAGGTGCCTTCCAGCGATGCGGCGTACAGATCCTTGGCCGAGAAGTTGGAATGCGGTGCGTCAGCGGTGGCCTGGATGAGCACCTCGGCAATGTCAGCGCGGGCCTGCTTGGCGGTGGGGATCCCGAACGATCCGTGTGCGGCAGCGGTGATCAGCGTAGGGTCGGCGAGCTCACGGATGGTGTCGTAGCGGCGGACCGGGTCGCTCTCTAACACAATGGCATGCTCACGAAGATCCTGGTGTGCGGGCTGGGTGAGCAGCCGGGCCAACTCCGCACCGTCGCCAGCGGACAACACCAAATGCTGGGCAGCCAGGAAACGGGCGAGCTTTTCATGGCCGAATCGCAGCCGTCCCTGATGGACCCGCACGAGCGGTGAGGCCAGGGTGTCGTCGATGGCCGACGGGTTGGTGGCCAGGGCTTCGCAGCGGCGCAGCGCAGTCATCACCTCCGTGATCGGCAGTGCGGTCCGCACGTCGACGTTCATGGTCTGCGCCAAGCACCGCAGCCCGGACCGGACGGCCTCGTTAGGGGTGCGCCGACGAATGTAGGCATCGAGGACCTCGGTGTTGCCGTCCTGGCCCTCGGGAAGGTCTGCGATGACCTGTGCAGCCAAGGTGATCTCGTAGCGGCTCCGATACTCCTCAGACTCGGTGACGCGATCGGAGGTGCCATAGGTCGTAGCGATGCGCGCACGTTCCGCACCGGTCGGATCCCGCAGTTCCACCATGCATGTGGCGGACAGCAGCGGTGCAGACTCGCTGGTGGTTGTCACTAGAATCGCTGCCGGATACTGGTTTTGCAGCGAGTGAAGCTGTTCGAGCAGTTTGTCACCGTGGGGGCATTTCTCGAGGGCGTCGATGACGACGGTGATCCCGGATCCGCCTTCAGCTGCCTTGGCCAGCAGGGCGTGAGCTTCTTGCGTGCTGAAAGGGCTCACCGCGCGGCGCAACGATTGTATGAGCTGGCCCTTGCGGTAATCGTCGGCATCGATCCACACCACCATTTGGCCGCGATCGGTCAGAGCCAGCGCGGCGTGTCGGGCTAGATGTGTTTTGCCCTGCCCACTTTCGGCCGTCAGTTGGACTCGGTGCTGTCGACCGACAAGTCGATCCGCCATCGCGTCGGCATCAACGGCGGTCGCCACCGAGTCGATGAGCGCGCTGGCCGGGACGAGGGGCGCCAAATTTGCGGCCGTGAAGTCCCGGAACCGGCGCCGATAGTCTTCGACCGCGGCCGCATCGGCCCGGCGACGCAGCGCCGCGGGGGTGTCCTCACCCTCCGGGTAGAGGCCGAGATGACGAATTAGTTCGTCCCAGTGCCGACTGTCCCAATGCGGCAGTCCTGGCCCCGGCTGAGCCAGTCGGTCGACCAAGGTATCGAGTCCGACGACGGTGACATAGGCGCGACGGTTCAGCCTTGAACCCTCCGGAATGTGTGGGTCGCAGCACACCACTGTGTCGATGTGCCTGGCGAAACCTCGACCAGTCGGACCGGGGACCAAACCCTTGCGGTTGAGATCGGCCATGACGTCGGCGACCCCGTAAGTCTCCTGCAGTGCCTGGTCGTAGTAGCCGTGATCGGCGACCATGCGCTCGGTGCCATCTGGCATGCGCTGACGCCACGGACCGTTAGGCGTTGCGACCAGTGGCAGCGTGGGGTCGACATGCTTGAGTTCCACGTTCACGCACCGCCGATCGGTCACGATCAGTAGGTCGATTTGGCGTGCTCCGCGCGCGACCGTGAAGTTGACCAGCAGCGTGGCTGAGATGCTGCGGCGAGCAAGTTCGTTACGCACAACATTGAGAGCCCGCCGCTCGTGGGCGTGCGCGGGCTGGTCTGCATAGAAAACAGTGATGTTGTTGTTCACCTGTCGCCACCTTCGCGGGCGGCACTTCCGACCAGATTACCTGAACGGTGCGACAGAAGACCCGCCGACCGCAGGGAGGACAACCTCCACCACCATGATGGTAAACATCGTCGCCGAAACATGGAGGCATGCAGAAGTAAGTCGCGACCCCCGCTAGGCACACCATTGCAGATGATCGCGCCGCTGCGCCAAGGTGGCGTAAGGCTGAAGCAGTGATAGATTCTCGCCGCCGAGCCATTTTGTCCGCGGATGCAGGGGCTCGGATATTCCTGTCGGCGTTGAGTTTGGAGCATCGCCGTGCCTTGCCACAATGGTGCGGAAAGGGTGAGGAGGAGGTACTTGATGAGGTACTTCACCGACGGTTACGGCCGCGTCGCGCGCATCCACACCGACGCCCCGTTCGGGCCGGACTTCTCCGGGTCCGACGGCCAAACCTACAACGCGAAGCGTGGCACCTGGGTCGACGTGCCCGCTCTCAGTAGCCGAGTCCGATTCAGTGGCGACTGGGACGAGTGCACCGAAGACGAAGCGAATGCGCTGAGATCGGCAGCCCGTCAGCGGGCGACAGCCGTCTGAAGCCCTCCCCGGGGGTGGCGCGCTGGTCCGTCACCACCCGGAGCTGCGGCCAATTCATCCTTGCGCGGCCAACCGTTCGAGCCTTTCAGCCGCAGCTAGAAGCTCGGCCGCTTGGCGCCGCAGATCGTCGATATTCACCTTGGGGGACGGCGGCTGTTCCACAGCCGACTTCTCAGGCCGTCCTGGCGGCTGCTCGGTGGTCAATGCCGCGGCAGTGTTCGCGACGCCGAACGGGTCGAGCAACTGGATTCCATTCATCTGCTGTTTTCGTGAGATCTCGGTGTAGAGCGCGGTCTGGGCCAGGTTCTGGTGGCGCATGAGGGTTTGCACCGTTCGGAGGTCGACGCCGGCGCGCACCAGCGCTGTACCAAACCAATGGCGGAGACCATGCGCTGAGCCTGGGACGTTCGCGCGCAGCATGACCTCTTTGATCGTCCCGCACACCGATTCGCGGCGTTGGTGGCCACGATCGACGCCGGGGAACCAATATCCCTTCCGCGGCATCTGATAAGCGATCTCGACCACCATGTGATGCAGGGGCAGCGTCGCGGTGTATCCCCCTTTGCCGGTGACGATCACCGTCCGCTCGACAAGATCAAGGTGCTCGCCCTTGATCTTGGCGATCTCGTGTGCACGGAAGCCTTGCATCGCTGCAAGCAAAATCATGGCCCGCGATCGGCGTCGCATCGGCGTCCTGAGCAGCCGCCGGATGTTGTCATCAGAAAGCGGCCGTGGCGTGCCTCGCGGTCGCCGCGGCCGGCCGACCTTGTCCATGGGGTTGATCACGCGGTATTCCATCTGCTGCAACCAACGAAACCAGCTCGCCAACGACGTGTGGTAGGTCCACCGAGTGTTGTCGGACCAATCGTCCTCAGCGAGCCACGCCGAGATCTGATCTGGTCGGAGATGCTCGGCGTCGGTGTGCGCCCAGGCCGAGCATCGGAGAACCGTCGCGATCCGCTCGTCGACTGTGCGCGCAGACAACGACTGCGCGTATTGCCAGATCTTCCACTCACCCACGCGTGCGGGCAGCACCTCGGGTGTGGCCGCGCGATCCTGGTACCAGCCAGCCTCCATGCTGTCCGCATCGATAAGATGCGCCACCTGGTTCACAGCGCCACCATCGTGTAGGTGTCGCTCACTGAGGCCCACACTTGACCGCAATAGCGGCAGTACGGCGCCATCGTCGACTGGGCCCTGTGCTCCCAGGCCCGCAAGTGCTGGGTGCACAGCAGCACCTGATGGCAGCCGTGAATGTTCAGCAGCCACGCCGCCGGTTTCGTGCACGTGGCACCATGCAGGGTTGTTGCCTGGCATGCCGGAGGGGGCATTTGCATGAGGGATTCCAGCGCGGCGATTTCAGGTTCGGTAGGCGCCTGGGTCGGCGCATAGGTGTGTTCGTGCATGACGATTGGATTCTCCTATTGGCCGCCTGGCCAAGACGCAGGGAAGAGATGTGGGCCCCGGGGGGCGAGATGGTTCTGAAGGTGGCGCTCTCGCCGGAGAGGTCGACCAACTTCACTGGGTGCGCAGCGGCGCCCCCGGGCTCAAGGTGGGGGAGGCGAAACGCGTACCGGCATCGACAGGGGGCGCACGCACCGAGTGGGGGGACAGGCTGTCCACGTTTCGAAATGTCTCCTCGATCGAGGCGACCATCACCAGCGAGCTCGAAATAGCACGGGGATAGCACGGGACTTAGACCACGGTGAGAAACCGCTGGTCAAAGGGGTGCCCCCGGCAGGATTCGAACCTGCGGCCTTCTGCTCCGGAGGCAGACGCTCTATCCCCTGAGCTACGGGGGCGCGTGCGGTGCGGACTCGCGACCGACGGCGCCGATGGGCGTGGCCCAGCGTAGCGCATCGGCGCAAGAGGAAACGGATTCGGGGGCAGAAGGCCCCAGACCATAGGATGGTGCCCCGTGACCCCCGCCGATCTGGCCGAGCTGCTCAAGTCGACCGCCGCCGCGGTGCTGGCCGAGCACGGCCTCGACTCCTCCGTGCTGCCCGCGACCGTGACCGTCGAGCGTCCGCGCAACCCCGAGCACGGGGACTACGCGACCAACCTGGCACTGCAGCTGGGCAAGAAGGTTGGCGCCAACCCGCGCGAGCTGGCCGGCTGGCTGGCCGAAGCGCTGACCGCCGCGGACGGTGTCGCCGCCGCCGAGGTCGCCGGTCCCGGATTCGTGAATCTGCGCATCGAGGCCTCGGCGCAGAACGTCATCGTCGGCAACGTCATCGCCGCGGCCGGCCGGTACGGCACGTCGGAGGCGATGGGCGGGCGCAAGGTCAACCTCGAGTTCGTCTCGGCCAACCCCACCGGCCCCATTCACATCGGCGGCACCCGCTGGGCCGCGGTCGGCGACGCGCTGGGCCGGCTGCTGAGCACCCAGGGCGCCGACGTGGAGCGCGAGTACTACTTCAACGATCACGGCGCTCAGATCGACCGGTTCACCAATTCGCTGATCGCCGCGGCCAAGGGCGAGCCCGCCCCGGAGGGCGGCTACGCCGGCACCTACATCGCCGACATCGCCGCCCAGGTGCTCGCCAAGGATCCCGACGTGCTGAGCCTGCCCGACGACGAGATGCGCGAGACCTTCCGCGCCATCGGGGTGAACCTGATGTTCGACCACATCAAGGCCTCGCTGCACGACTTCGGCACCGACTTCGACGTCTACACCCACGAAGACTCGATGCACACCTCCGGGCGGGTGGAACAGGCCGTCACCCAGCTGCGCGAGAACGGCAGCATCTACGAATCCGAGGGCGCGGTCTGGCTGCGCACCACCGACTTCGGCGACGACAAGGACCGGGTGGTCATCAAGAGCGACGGGCAGCCCGCCTACATCGCCGGCGATCTGGCCTACTTCCTGGACAAGCGCCAGCGTGGTTTCGATCTGTGCATCTACATGCTCGGTGCCGACCACCACGGCTACATCGCCCGGCTCAAGGCCGCCGCGGCGGCGCTGGGGGACGACCCCGACACCGTCGAGGTGCTGATCGGGCAGATGGTCAACCTGGTGCGCGACGGGCAGCCGGTGCGGATGAGCAAGCGGGCCGGCACCGTCATCACCCTCGACGACCTCGTCGAGGCCATCGGGGTGGACGCCGCGCGCTACGCGCTGATCCGCAGCTCGGTGGACACTCCGATCGACATCGATCTGGAGTTGTGGTCCTCGGCGTCGAACGAAAACCCGGTCTACTACGTGCAGTACGCCCACGCGCGGCTGTCGGCACTGGCCCGCAACGCGGCCGAACTGGGCGTCGCGCCCGACACCGCGCACCTGGACCTGCTGACCCATGACAAGGAGGGCACCCTGATCCGCAACATCGGGGAGTTCCCCCGGGTGCTCGAGACCGCGGCCGGACTGCGTGAACCACACCGGGTTTCGCGCTATCTGGAGGATCTCGCCGGCGACTACCACCGGTTCTACGACTCGTGCCGGGTGCTTCCGCAGGGTGACGAGCAATCCGGTGAGCTGCACTCGGCCCGGCTCGCGCTGTGTCAGGCCACCCGCCAGGTCATCGCCAACGGGCTGGCCATCCTCGGCGTCAGTGCTCCGGAGCGCATGTGATCGCGCATCCCGCCGGCCCCAGACACGCCGAGGAAATCCACCACGGCGGCGCCCCCGACCGTCCGCGGGCCGCCGAGGAGGTCTCGGCGCTGGCGCGTAACGTCTGGCCCCGCAACACCGTTCGCGGTGACGACGGCGCCGTCTCGATCGCCGGGGTGTCGGTGACCGACATCGCCGCCGAGTTCGGCACGCCGGTGTTCGTCATCGACGAGGACGATTTCCGCTCCCGCTGCCGCGAGATCGCGCAGGCCTTCGGCGGCGGCGAACACGTCCACTACGCCGCGAAGTCCTTCCTGTGCACCGAGATCGCCCAGTGGGTCGACGAAGAGGGGCTCGCGCTCGACGTCGCCAGCGGTGGCGAGCTCGCCGTCGCGCTGCACGCCGGCTTTCCGGCTGAGCGAATCGCTTTGCACGGCAACAACAAATCCGTGTCCGAGCTGACCGCCGCGGTGCGCAATCGGGTCGGCCACGTCGTGGTCGACTCGATGATCGAGATCGACCGGCTCGACCAGATCGCCGGTGCCGCCGGCGTCGTGCAGGACGTGCTGGTCCGGGTCACCGTGGGGGTGGAGGCCCACACCCACGAGTTCATCTCCACCGCCCACGAGGACCAGAAGTTCGGGTTGTCGCTGGCCACCGGCGCCGCGATGGAGGCTGTCCGCCGGGTGTTCGCGGCCGACAACCTGCGCCTGGTCGGCCTGCACAGCCACATCGGCTCGCAGATCTTCGACGTGGCCGGGTTCGAACTGGCCGCGCACCGCGTCATCGGTCTGCTGCGCGACGTGGTCGCCGAATTCGGCATCGACAAGACCTCCCAGATGTCCATCGTCGACCTCGGCGGCGGGCTGGGCATTTCGTATCTGCCGTACGACAATCCGCCGCCGATGCGGGAGCTGGCCGACAAACTGCTGGCGATCGTGCGTGACGAATCGGCCGCCGTCGGGCTGCCATCTCCCGACCTGGTCGTCGAACCGGGCCGCGCCATCGCCGGGCCGGGCACCATCACGCTCTACGAGGTGGGCACCACCAAGGACGTCGCGGTCAGCTCGACCGCGCACCGCCGCTACGTCAGCGTCGACGGCGGGATGAGCGACAACATCCGCACCTCCCTGTACGGGGCCGAATACGACGTGCGGCTGCTGTCGCGCGACAGCCAGGCGGCCCCGACACTGTCCCGGGTCGTCGGCAAGCACTGCGAAAGCGGGGACATCGTGGTGCGCGACGCGTGGCTGCCGGACGACGTTGCCCCGGGTGACCTGCTGGGCGTCGCCGCGACCGGCGCATACTGCTATTCGATGTCGAGTCGTTACAACCTGATCGGTCGGCCCGCCGTGGTGGCCGTGCGCGACGGGCGGGCCCGCCTGATCCTGCGCCGGGAGACGGTCGACGATCTCTTGAGTCTGGAAGTGAGGTGAAACGGTGACCGAAGCGGGCGGCAAGCGCACCGGCAGGGAAATAGGTGTGGCCGTACTCGGGCTGGGAAACGTCGGCAGCCAGGTGGTGCGGATCATCGAGGAGAGCGCGGCAGATCTGGCTGCGCGGGTCGGTGCGCCGCTGGTGGTCCGCGGTATCGGCGTGCGCCGGGTCGACGGTGACCGCGGGGTGCCCGCCGAGCTGCTCACCGACAACATCGAGGCGCTGGTCTCCCGCGACGACGTCGACATCGTCGTCGAGGTGATGGGGCCGGTCGAGCCCGCGCGCAAGGCCATCCTGGCCGCGCTGGAGCAGGGCAAATCGGTCGTCACCGCCAACAAGGCGCTGATGGCGGTCTCGGCTGGGGAGATCGCGCAGGCCGCCGAGAGCGCCAACGTCGACCTGTACTTCGAGGCCGCGGTCGCCGGGGCCATCCCGGTCATCCGCCCGCTGACCCAGTCGCTGGCCGGGGACACCGTGCTGCGGGTGGCCGGCATCGTCAACGGCACCACCAACTACATCCTCTCGGAGATGGACAGCACCGGCGCCGACTACGCCGGGGCGCTGGCCGACGCCGGCGCGCTGGGGTACGCCGAGGCCGACCCCACGGCCGATGTGGAGGGCTACGACGCCGCGGCCAAGGCCGCGATCCTGGCTTCCATCGCGTTCCACACCCGCGTCACCGCCGACGACGTGTACCGCGAGGGCATGACGATGGTCTCGGCCGCCGACTTCGCCTCGGCGCGGGCGCTGGGCTGCACGATCAAGCTGCTCGCGATCTGCGAGCGGCTCACCGATGCCAACGGGCAGCAGAGCGTCTCGGCGCGGGTGTATCCGGCGCTGGTGCCGCTGGACCATCCGCTGGCCTCGGTCAACGGCGCGTTCAACGCGGTGGTCGTGGAGGCCGAGGCGGCCGGGCGGCTGATGTTCTACGGCCAGGGCGCCGGCGGCTCCCCGACGGCCTCCGCGGTGCTGGGTGATCTGGTGATGGCGGCCCGCAACCGCGTCTACGGCGGCCGTGGCCCCCGGGACTCCAACTACGCGAAACTGCCGGTCGCGCCCATCGGGGTCATCCCGACGCGCTACTACGTCAACATGAACGTCGCCGACCGCCCCGGTGTGCTGTCGACGGTGGCGGCCGAGTTCAGCCGCCACGAGGTCAGCATCGCCGAGGTGCGCCAGGAAGGCATGGTCGACGAGGGCGGCCAGCGCTGCGGCGCGCGCATCGTCGTCGTGACCCACCAGGCGACCGACGCGGCGCTGTCGGAAACGGTTGCGGCACTGTCTGATCTGGAGGTCGTGCAGAGCATCAACAGCGTCTTGCGGATGGAAGGGACCACCGAGTGAGCACCACCGCGCCCCGCGCCGTGCACCAGCCCTGGCCGGGCCTGATCGCGGCCTACCGTGACCGGTTGCCCGTCGAGGACGACTGGACCCCGATCACCCTGCTCGAAGGCGGCACACCGCTGGTGCCGGCCCCCAGGCTGTCCGACTACACCGGGTGCACGGTGCACCTGAAGGTCGAGGGGCTCAACCCGACGGGGTCGTTCAAGGACCGCGGCATGACGATGGCCGTGACCGAGGCGGTGGCACGCGGCCAGCAGGCGGTGCTGTGCGCCTCGACGGGCAACACCTCGGCGTCGGCGGCGGCGTACGCCGCCCGCGCCGGCATCACCTGCGCGGTCCTGGTGCCCCAGGGCAAGATCGCGATGGGCAAGCTGGCCCAGGCCGTCATGCACGGCGCCAAGATCATCCAGATCGACGGCAACTTCGACGACTGCCTGGAACTGGCCCGTAAACTCACCGCGGACTTCCCGACGGTGTCACTTGTCAACTCGGTCAACCCATTTCGCATCGAGGGGCAGAAGACCGCGGCTTTCGAGATCGTGGACGCGCTCGGCGACGCGCCCGATGTGCACGCACTGCCCGTCGGCAATGCCGGCAACATCACCGCCTACTGGAAGGGTTACACCGAGTACCACCACGACGGCCTGGCGACCCGCCGCCCGCGCATGCTCGGCACCCAGGCCGCCGGCGCGGCGCCGCTGGTCACCGGTGAGCCGGTGAGCGATCCCGAGACCATCGCCACCGCGATCCGCATCGGCTCGCCGGCCTCCTGGAGTTCGGCGGTCGAGGCCCAGCAGGAGTCCGGCGGACGGTTCCTGGCGGCGACCGACGAGGAGATCCTGGCGGCCTACCACCTGGTGGCGCGCACGGAGGGCGTGTTCGTCGAACCCGCTTCGGCGGCGAGCATCGCCGGCCTGCTGAAGTCCATCGAGGACGGCTGGGTGGCGCGCGGCTCCACGGTGGTGTGTACGGTGACCGGAAACGGACTCAAAGACCCCGACACCGCGCTCAAAGGCATGCCGGCCGTCATCCCGGTGCCCGTCGATCCGGTGGCCGTGGTTGCCAAGCTGGGTCTGGTCTAGAGCCGGTTGGGAGTCCAGTGACCCACACACTGCCGCCAGGGCTGACGGCCACCGCCGTGGTCGCCGCCTCCAGCGCCAACCTCGGACCCGGCTTCGACAGCATGGGGATCGCGCTCAGTCTGTATGACGAGGTCATCGTCGAGACAACCGATTCCGGGCTGGTCGTCGAGGTCGAGGGGCAGGGTGCCGGTCAGGTTCCGCTGGACGCCTCCCATCTCGTGGTGCGCGCCGTGCAACGCGGTCTGGCGGAGACCGGGACGGTGGCTCCCGGGTTGATCGTCCGCTGCCGCAACGAGATTCCGCACTCCCGGGGACTGGGTTCGTCGGCCGCGGCTGCTGTCGGAGGGCTCGCTGCCACCAATGGTCTTGCCGCGCAAGCGGGTTGCCCCTTGATGACCGAAGCTCGGATGGTGCAGGTTTCCTCGGAATTCGAGGGCCACCCCGACAATGCGGCCGCCGCCGTGCTCGGCGGAGCGGTGGTCTCCTGGACCGACGCCGGCGCGCAGCTGCCGAGGTTCGCCGCGGCGGCGATCCGGCTTCATCCCGGCATCCACCTGTTCACCGCGGTCCCGCAGGTGCGCTCGTCGACCGCCGAGACCCGTGCGGTGCTGCCCGAGCAGGTCAGCCACACCGACGCGCGCTTCAACCTGAGTCGGTCGGCGCTGCTGGTCGTGGCGCTGACCGAACGGCCCGACCTGTTGATGGCCGCCACCGAGGACGTCCTGCACCAGCCGCAGCGGGCGTCGGCGATGCCGGCTTCGGCGGAATATCTCGCGGTGTTCCGGCGTTGTGGCGTACCAGCAGTGCTGTCAGGCGCTGGACCTGCAGTTCTGGCATTGAGCACTGACGCGGAACTGCCTGCCGAGGCTCTCGAGTTCGGCCGTGCGAGTGGTTTCGCGGTCAACCGGATGTCGGTCGGCGACGGCGTCAAGTGGACGTCGGGCGTGACGGTTCGCCGGTAACGGACCCCGTCGCCGGGAGTAACAGATGCAACATGCGAATCACGTTGTTTCTTGCTTCCGGCCCGGATGCGGGTTATTCTCGCTGCTGTCCAGCAATCGCAGCGTGTTTACCTGCGCCGACACTAGGACGACCACTCTTCTTTCAGGTGTTCAATTTGTGGACTGACGGTTTGCCGTATTCGGCGAACCCCGGAGATCGCCGTTGCATCGGCAATGGTGTGTCCGTGGCGTTGAGCCCATCAGCTGAACGCACCGAACCCCCGCGTGACTAGATCAGCGAGGGAAGAAAGGAAATCCGTGACTGATACGGACCTCATCACGGCTGGTGGCAGCACCGACAGCGGAGAGCTGCCGAACACCGTGACCGCGGACGCCTCGTCGCCCGCGGAATCGAAAGCACCGACCGCAGCGGATGCCGCGCCGTCCAGGCGGGGCTCCCTGAGCACGCTGGTGCTCCCGGAACTGCGCGCACTCGCCAAGGAGATCGGCGTCGAGGGCGCCTCCGGCATGCGCAAGAGCGAGCTGATCGCTGCGATCCGGGAACGCCGCGGCGACTCCAACGGGACCTCGAACAGCAAGAAGGCGGCGGACGCCGGCGACGGAGCCGAGCAGAGCGCACCGGTCGCCGAGGCGGGCAGCGGCGGGGCGCCGACCCAGGCTGCCGATGCGTCGCCCGCGGAGGGCTCGGACACCGGTTCGGCCCAGACCTCCGAATCCCAGCCCGCCCAGCAGCGCCGCGAGCGCCGCTCGGCTTCCCGCGAGCAGGGCGGCGCCGCGGCCGAGCAGGCCGGCGAGCAGCCCTCTGAACAGGGCAAAGGGCAGAAGTCGCAGGACGGCGGACAGCAGGCCAAGGGGTCGGAAAAGGCCGATAAGTCGGACAAGGCCCAGTCCTCCGACAAGGACAAGAACCGGCGCGACAACCAGGACAACCAGGGCGGTAAGTCCGACAAGGGGGACGGCTCCGACCAGCAGGGCGGCGGCCAGAACCGGAACAACAACAACGACGACGACGGCGGAGGCGAGGGACGCCAGGGACGGCGCGGTCGCCGCTTCCGGGATCGCCGGCGCCGGGAGCGTGGCGGCGGTGGCGACGGCGGCAACGACCGGGACGCCGAGCTGCGTGACGACGACGTCGTCCAGCCGGTCGCGGGCATTCTCGATGTGCTCGACAACTACGCGTTCGTGCGGACCTCGGGCTACCTGGCCGGGCCCAACGACGTCTACGTCTCGATGAACATGGTGCGTAAGAACGGTCTGCGCCGCGGTGACGCGATCACCGGTGCGGTGCGGGTGCCCCGGGAAGGCGACGGGGGCGGGGAAAAGAATCCGCGCCAGAAGTTCAACCCGCTGGTGCGCATCGACAGCGTCAACGGCGGATCCGTCGAGGACGCCAAGAAGCGGCCCGACTTCAGCAAGCTGACCCCGCTGTACCCCAACCAGCGGCTGCGTCTGGAGACCAACACCGAACGGCTGACCACCCGGGTGATCGACCTGATCATGCCGATCGGTAAGGGGCAGCGCGCCCTGATCGTCTCGCCGCCCAAGGCCGGTAAGACCACGATCATGCAGGACATCGCCAACGCGATCACCCGCAACAATCCGGAGTGCCACCTGATGGTGGTGCTGGTCGACGAGCGTCCCGAAGAGGTCACCGACATGCAGCGTTCGGTGAAGGGCGAGGTCATCGCCTCGACCTTCGACCGGCCGCCGTCCGACCACACGCAGGCCGCCGAGCTGGCCATCGAGCGCGCCAAGCGCCTCGTCGAGCAGGGCAAGGACGTCGTCGTGCTGCTGGACTCGATCACCCGGCTGGGACGCGCCTACAACAACGCGTCGCCGGCATCGGGTCGCATCCTGTCCGGTGGCGTGGACTCGACGGCGCTGTATCCGCCCAAGCGGTTCCTCGGCGCGGCGCGCAACATCGAGGAGGGCGGTTCGCTGACGATCATCGCCACGGCGATGGTCGAGACCGGATCGACCGGCGACACGGTGATCTTCGAGGAGTTCAAGGGCACCGGCAACGCCGAGCTCAAGCTCGACCGCAAGATCGCCGAGCGCCGGGTGTTCCCGGCCGTGGACGTGAATCCGTCCGGCACCCGTAAGGATGAGCTGCTGCTCTCGCCCGATGAGTTCGCGATCGTGCACAAGCTGCGCCGGGTGCTGTCCGGGCTGGACCCGCACCAGGCCATCGACCTGTTGATGAGCCAGCTGCGCAAGACCAAGAACAACTACGAGTTCCTGGTCCAGGTCTCGAAGAACACCCCCGGCGGCCCCGACACCGAGTGAGCGGGTTCGGCGTGGGGAGTCGCGCTGGGCGCGACCGGCCACGCCGAAATCACTGGTACGGGTCGGTGACGGCCCGCAGCGAGACGAGTGCTGTGCGTAGTGCGGTGTAGTCGTTGTCGCCCAAATGGTTTCGCCATTCCTGTTCGATGGCGGCGATCTCGGCGGCGGCCAGCCGGCATATCCGGATGCCCTGCTCGCTGAGCGTGACCAGCCGTGCCCTGGCGTCCGTCGGATCGGGTAGGCGCACCACATAGCCGGCCCGCTCGAGCTGATCGACGAGCGCTCCGGCGGTCTGCTTGGTCACCCGTGCCTGCTCGGCCAGGTCGGTCAGCCGCATGCCTGCGGGATCGAGGCGTTGCAGCAGTCTGGACTGGGCGATCGTGAGGTCGTCGACGCCGTTGCGCGCCAACGCCGCCATCACTCTGCTCTCCGCGTCGCGGTGCGCGATGAACATCAACACCGCGGTCGCCGGTTGGGTGTCCATGCCTTGACTTTAGTACGAGTGGCTGACTATATTTCGTCAGTAAAGCTGACTATTAAGAGTCTGGAGCGGCCGTGGACCGGGGCACCGTCTGGCAACACATCGACGTTCAACGCGCCGAGTTGGCCGATCTGATCGACGCGATCGACGCGGCCGATCCAGGTTGTTGGGACACGCCGTCGCTGTGTTCGGGGTGGTCGGTGCGCAATGTGGCCGCCCACCTGACCCACTCGACGATTCCGATGCCGCGGATGCTGGCCCAGGCGGCGCGCAACGGCTTCCGGTTCGGCGCCGTCGTGGACCGGATGGCGCGCCAAGACCGCCGAACGCCGGCTGAACTGGCCGGCTACCTGCGTGGAATCGTCGGCTGCCGCCGTCACCCGCCCGGCACCAGCGCGCTGGAACCGCTGATCGACGTGCTGGTCCATGCCCAGGACATCTGCGTCCCGCTGGGAATCGAGCGACCGATGCCGGCCGATGCCGCCGTGGCCGCGGCCGAGCGGGTGTGGACGAACGGCCTCCCGTTCCAGCGCCCGCGGCGGCCCGCCGGGACCCGGCTGGTCGCGATCGACGCGGACTTCGCCGTCGGCGACGGGCCGGAGGTGGTGTCGGCGCCGATCCGGGACCTGCTGATGCTGCTCACCGGTCGGCCCGCCGACGTCAACGCGGCGGGGTAGCCGACCTCAGACGGCCGGATCGCAGCGAAGCCCGGCCACGATGTAGCGCCGCGCGTGGCGCAGCACCGACTCGTGGTCGTCGACGTCGCACAATTCCCCTGGCACGGTGGCCAGGCTCATCGTGATCCGCGCGACCCACTCCGCGGCCTCGGCGCAGTCGGTGTCCGGGTGGATCTCACCGCGGTCGACGGCCGCCTGCAGGTAGGGAACCCAGAACGCGGCGATCTCGGGAATGAGTCCGCGAACACCGATACCCGCGCACGCGGTGAACGCTTCGGGCTCTTCCTGGCGGAGCTTGAGGACCAGGGCGCCCGGGGTCTCGGACTCCTGGCGTGCCAGCGCGACACCGAGGGCGATCTGCTGGTCCAACCCGGTCACCCGGTCCAGGCGGGACCGCGATTCGGTCCAGAACGCGTCGTTGAGCCGCACGATCGCCGCCCCGAGCAGCTCGGCCTTGTCGGGGAAATGGCGGTAGAGCCAACCTCGGCTGACACCGGCGACCTCGGCGACCTCCGACACCGTCGTGGCGCGGATTCCCTTGGCGGTCAAACACTGCTCGGCGGCGTCGATCAAACGGTCCCGGACGGATTTCAGCTCCGGTTTGGCCGGCTTGGTCACGGTCTCGACGCTCACGGACCTATCTTCGCAGATGGCTCGTGCGTATCGGGCCGATGTCGACTGCCCGGCGATCCGGGGAGTAGACACATGTAAGAATCTGTTCACGTGAAGGGCGGACGGATGGCCGAGACGGTTCAGCAGCTGTTGCGCGACCTCCGGGACGACGAGGGCGTCTCGGCGAAGATCGCGGTGAAGTTCGACGGCGAGAGCTGGACCTGGCGCCAGCACCTCGACGCCGCCGCCGAGCAGGCGGCAGCCCTGATCGGCATCGCCGATCCGGACCGGCCGATGCACGTCGGGGTCCTGCTGGGCAACACCCCGGACATGCTCACCGCGATGGCCGCCGCCGGGCTCGGCGGCTACGTCATCTGCGGCATCAACAACACCCGCCGCGGCGAGGCCCTGACCCGCGACATCCGCCGCGCGGACTGCCAGATCCTGATCACCGACACCGACAACGTCGGCCTGCTCGACGGCCTGGACCTCACCGGAGTGCGGCTACTCGTCGTCGGCAGCCCCGAATGGAAGGAGATCACCGCCGCGCCCGGGGAACTGAGGCCGCACCGCGAAACCACGGCGGCCGACACCTTCATGCTGATCTTCACCTCGGGCACCAGCGGTGACCCCAAGGCGGTCAAGGTCATGCACGCCATGGTCCTGCTCGCCGGGGCGGCGCTCGCCGATCGCTACGAGCTCACCTGCGACGACGTGTGCTACCTGTCGATGCCGTTGTTCCACTCCAACGCGGTGCTGGCCGGCTGGTCGGTGGCCCTGAACGCCGGCGCGGCGATGGCACCCGCCCAGTTCAGCGCTTCCCGGTTCATCGACGACGTGCGCCGCTACGGCGTCACCTACATGAACTACGTGGGCAAACCGCTGGCCTACATCCTGGCCGGCCCCGAGCGCCCGGACGACCACGACAACCCGTTGCGGGTGGCGTTCGGCAACGAGGCCAGCGACCGCGACATCGCCGAGTTCGGCAGACGCTTCGGCTGCCAGGTGTGGGACGGTTTCGGCTCCACCGAGAACGCGGTGACGGTGACGCGCGAGGACGGCTGCCCGCCCGGCTCCATCGGCAAGGGATTCCCCGGGGTGGCGATCTACGATCCGGACACCGTCACCGAATGCGCGGTGGCCCGATTCGACCCGCACGGCCAGCTGATCAACCCCGACGAAGCCATCGGGGAGCTGGTCAACACCGACGGTGCGGGCATGTTCGCCGGCTACTACAACGACCCCGATGCCACCGGCGAACGGCTCCGCAACGGCATGTTCTGGTCCGGTGACCTCGCCTACCGCGATGCACAGGGATGGATCTACCTGGCCGGACGCACCGCTGACTGGATGCGGGTCGACGGCGAGAACATGACCTCGGCCCCCATCGAACGCATCCTGGTGCGGTTGCCCGCGATCAGCCAGGTCGCGGTGTACCCGGTCCCCGACGAGTTCGTCGGGGACCAGGTGATGGCCGCGATCGTCCTGCAGGACGGGGCCGCGCTGACCCCGGAGCGGTTCGGCGAGTTCCTCGCCGAACAGCCCGATCTGTCGCCCAAGGCGTGGCCGCGCCACGTCTGGATCGCCGATGAGCTGCCCAGTACCGCCACCAACAAGGTGCTCAAACGCGAACTGGTCGCGATGGGGGCCGAACCCGACGGCCGGCGGATGTGGAAGCGTGACGGCCGCACCTACCGACAGGAATAGTGGCCGCCGCGTGCGCGTTTAGGCTGTTGGCGGTTGACCTGGCATAATGGGCTGGTCATCCGGCCTCCGGTCGGGTGCACCGCCGACACCTCGGTTCCGGTTCACGCCGCAGCCTCCTCCGACGGGGGAGGGCGACCCGGGGCCCCACGATGGAAGAGGAAGCCATGCAATCGGGTATTCACCCTGACTACGTAGACACGACCGTGTTGTGCGGCTGTGGAGCCAGCTTCACCACCCGCAGCACCAAGCAGAGTGGGCAGATCACCGTCGAGGTGTGCTCACAGTGCCACCCGTTCTACACCGGCAAGCAGAAGATCCTCGACAGCGGCGGCCGCGTGGCCCGCTTCGAGAAGCGCTACGGCAAGCGCAGCAAGACTGCCGACAAGTAGCCGTCCGATCGGCGCCCGTTCTGCAGCTCACGCGCAGGCCGGGCGCCGTTTCGTGGTTGGGGGCGGGTAGCAGGACCAGGCCAGAGGAGGAGGCGAGATGACCGACACCGCACCGGCGATCGAGTCCATCCTCGCCGAGCACTCCGACCTGGAACGCCGGCTGGGGGATCCGGAACTGCACGCCGATCCGGGCGCCGCGCGCAAGGCCGGGCGCCGGTTCTCGCAGCTGGCGCCGATCGTGACCACCTACCGCAAGCTCGAGGCGGCGCGCGGTGACCTGGAAGCGGCCCGCGAACTGGCCGCCGACGACGACTCCTTCGCCGCCGAGGTCGACGAGCTGACCGCCGCGGTGGCCGACCTCGACGATCACCTCACCGAACTGCTGGCCCCGCGTGATCCGCACGATGCCGACGACATCGTGCTGGAAGTCAAGTCCGGCGAGGGCGGCGAGGAATCGGCGCTGTTCGCCGCCGACCTGGCCCGCATGTACATCCGCTACGCCGAGCGACACGGCTGGACGGTCACGATGCTCGACGAGACGACCTCCGACCTGGGCGGCTACAAGGACGCCACGCTGTCGATCGCCAGCAAGGGCGACTCCGCCGACGGGGTGTGGGCGCGGCTGAAATTCGAGGGTGGCGTGCACCGCGTCCAGCGCGTGCCGGTCACCGAGTCGCAGGGCCGGGTGCACACCTCGGCGGCCGGCGTGCTCGTCTACCCCGAGCCCGAAGAGGTCGAACAGGTACAGATCGACGAGTCCGACCTGCGCATCGACGTCTACCGCAGCTCGGGCAAGGGCGGCCAGGGGGTCAACACCACCGACTCCGCCGTGCGTATCACCCATCTGCCCACCGGAATCGTCGTCACCTGCCAGAACGAGCGCTCCCAGCTGCAGAACAAGGCGCGCGCGCTGCAGGTGCTGGCCGCGCGTCTGCAGGCGGTGGCCGAGGAGCAGGCGCAGGCCGACGCGTCGGCCGACCGGGCCAGCCAGATCCGCACCGTCGACCGCAGTGAGCGCATCCGGACCTACAACTTCCCGGAGAACCGGATCGCCGACCACCGCATCAACTTCAAGGCGCACAACCTCGACCAGGTGCTCGACGGCGACCTGGATCCACTGTTCGACGCGCTGGCCGCCGCCGACAAGCAAGCGCGGCTGCAGAACACGTGATGACCGTCGACCGGCCGGTGACGATGCGCCGGTTGATCGAGGCCGCGACCGACGCGCTGGCCGCTGCCGGCATCGGTTCACCGCGGGTCGACGCCGAGCTGCTCGCCGCGCACCTCACCGGAACCGATCGGGGCCTGCTGGCCTTCACCGAGCCCGGGCCCGGGTTCGCCGACCGCTACGAAGAACTCGTCGCGGCCCGCGCGGCCCGGGTTCCGCTGCAGCACCTGACCGGGACCGCGCCGTTCGGTCCGGTCGTGCTCGACGTCGGCCCCGGGGTCTTCGTGCCGCGCCCGGAGACCGAGTCCCTGCTCGAATGGGCGCTGGCGCAGCCGTTGCCGGCCGCCCCGCGCATCGTCGACCTGTGCACCGGCTCGGGTGCGTTGGCGATCGCGCTGGCCACCGAGCTGCCGCAAGCCCGGGTGACCGCGGTCGACGACTGCGACACCGCGTTGGGCTATGCCCACCGCAATGCCCACCGCAATGCCCACCGCAATGCCCACCGCAATGCCCGCGGCACCGCGGTGGAACTGGTGCGGGCCGACGTCACGACCCCCGGGGTACTCGGTGACCTCGACGGTTCCGTCGATCTGGTGGTGGCCAATCCGCCCTACATTCCGCTGGGCTCGGCGACCGCGGAGGCGCTGGATCCCGAGGTGATCGACCACGACCCGGCGCATGCCCTGTTCGGCGGCGAGGACGGGATGTCCGTCATCGCCCACCTCGTCGGTCTGGCGGCCCGGTTGCTTCGCCCCGGCGGGCGCTGCGCGGTCGAACACGATGACACCACCTCGGCGCACACCGTCGACCGGTTCCTCGACGCCGGGGGCTTCGTCGAGGTCACAGCCCGACACGACCTGGCCGGGCGCCCCCGATTCGTGACCGCGGTGCGCGGCGGGTGAGAGGCTGGCGGACGTGAACCAGCGAGAAGCGAAGGCGGATCGCCCGTGACCGACATGTACGACTGCGCCGACCCCGCGCAGCGGGACAGCGGCGTCGCCGCGGCGATCAGTGCGCTCAAGAGCGGCCGGCTGGTGGTGATGCCCACCGACACCGTCTACGGCATCGGCGCCGACGCGTTCGACGGCGATGCGGTCGCCGCACTCTTGTCGGCCAAGGGGCGCGGACGGGACATGCCGGTTCCGGTGTTGGTCGGGTCCTGGCACACCATCGAAGGTCTGGTCTACTCCGTGCCCAACAGCGCCAGGGAACTGATCCGGGCCTTCTGGCCGGGTGCGCTGAGCCTGGTGGTCCGGCAGGCCCCCTCGCTGCACTGGGACCTCGGCGATGCCAACGGCACGGTCATGCTGCGGATGCCGCTGCACCCGGTGGCGATCGAGTTGCTGCGGGCGGTGGGCCCGATGGCGGTGTCGAGCGCCAACATCTCGGGCAGGCCGGCCGCGGTCACCGCGGCGCAGGCCCGCGACCAGCTCGCCGACCTGGTGGCGGTGTACCTCGACGGTGGCCCCGCAGAGCAACAGGCGGCCTCGACGATCGTCGACCTCACCGGGGCTCATCCGCGGGTCCTGCGGCAGGGGCCGGTCAGCGTCGAGGCCATCGCCACGGTGCTGGGAGTCGAGCCGGGCAGCCTGGTGGACGAGCCCGCGCAGACGCCGGAATAGAACTGCGGTCCCGGTGGCTTACGGTGCGGCGATGATCACGGCAACCAACGCGGAGGGACTTCTTGCGCTCGCCGAGCGCGGGAGCGTGCTGGCGCTGGCCGATCGCGGGGCCGGGGTACCGCTGCGCGAGCTCGCGCTGGTGGGCCTGACCGCGGCCGTCATCACGTACCTGGCCACCGGATTCGTCCGCGTGCTGGCGACGAAGTGGGGCGCGGTGGCCTACCCGCGCGAACGCGACGTCCACCTGCAACCCACCCCGCGGATGGGTGGCCTGGCCATGTACCTCGGCGTGGTCGCCGCGGTGCTGCTGGCCTCCCAGCTGCCGGCCTTGACCCGGGGTTTCGTCTACTCCTCGGGGATGCCGGCGGTGGTGGTGGCCGGAGGGTTGATCATGCTGGTCGGGCTGATCGACGACCGCTGGGGGCTCGACGCGCTGACGAAGTTCGCGGGCCAGATCACCGCCGCGAGCGTGCTGGTCACGATGGGGGTGGCATGGAGCGTGCTCTACATCCCGATCGGCGGTGTCGGCACCATCGTGCTGGACCAGGTGGCCTCGATCCTGCTCACCCTGGCGCTGACCGTCGCGATCGTCAACGCGATGAACTTCGTCGACGGTCTCGACGGGCTGGCCGCCGGGCTCGGCCTGATCACCGCATCGGCGATCTGTCTGTTCTCGGTGGGCCTGCTGCGTGACCACGGCGGGGACGTGCTGTTCTACCCGCCGGCGGTGATCTCGGTGGTGCTCGCCGGGGTCTGTCTGGGCTTTCTGCCGCACAACTTCCACAAGGCCAGGATCTTCATGGGGGATTCGGGCTCGATGCTGATCGGCCTGATGCTGGCTGCCGCCTCCACGACCGCGGCGGGCCCGATCTCGCAGACCGCCTACGGGGTGCGCGACGTGTTCGCGCTGCTGTCGCCGTTTCTGCTGGTGGTCGCCGTCATGTTCGTCCCCGCACTGGACATGCTGTTGGCGATCATCCGGCGCACCCGCGCCGGGCTGAGTCCGTTCAGCCCGGACAAGATGCACCTGCACCACCGACTGCTCGAGATCGGCCATTCGCACCGGCGGGTGGTGCTGCTGATCTATCTGTGGGTGAGCATCGTCGCGCTCGGCGCCGCCAGCACGATCTTCTTCGATCCGCGAGACACCGCGGCGGTGATGGGGGGTGCGATCGTGGTCGCCGTCGTGGTCACTCTGATACCGCTGTTACGGCGAAAAGATTCGGCTCCAGACGGGGTATACGACAGCTAGTAGTAGGCCCTCTTTTGTGGCCTCCACCATATGTTAGGGTGCTCTCAGAACCCGAAGAACCTCGCGGGTTGCCGGCCCTCCGGCCCGTTCGGCACCACCGATTCTCACGTCGGTTCGGAGCCGACCGGAATGGAACAACGACCGACAGTTTGACCGATTACAGGAGCTGCGCCTTGGGTGATTCCAGCGCGCCTGACGCCCTCCGATACGCTACGGGCGCCACGCACAGGAACCATCCAGGAAGACTCCGGTAGATGACGATTGACCGCGGGATTGAGGTGAGTCAGTGACGACGCCAGCGCAGGATGCGCCGTTGGTGTTGCCATCCATTGCTTTCAGGCCGTTACGACTCCTGATCATCTGTGTGGTCCTGGCTGGGCTGGGCACGCTGGGTGCGGCTCTGCTCGGCCACGTCATGGTCGGCGTGTTCTTCGGCGTGGGCCTGGGACTCGGCCTGATCAACGCGGTGCTGGTGCGCCGCTCGGTCACCAAGATCACCGCCAAGGAACACCCGCTCAAGAGCGCGATGGCGCTCAACTCGGCAGCCCGGCTGATGGTGCTGTCGGTGATCGGGCTCGCCATCGCCTACGTCTTCCGGCCCCAGGGGCTCGGCGTGGTCTTCGGGATGGCGCTGTTCCAGATGTTGTTGGTGTTCTCGACCACCCTGCCCGTCGCGCGGAAACTGCGGGCCGGTGCCGCCCAAAGCTCTGAAGGAGATACGAGCCAGCAATGACGGGAAATCAAGTCGCGACGGATCCGGTGACGATCCTCGCCTCCGAGTCCGGGATCCACGTCGGCGTCCACACCGAGGCCAACTGGTTCGGCCTGACGGTCAACACCGACACCCTGCTCTCGACGTCGATCGCCGCGATCATCGTTCTGGCCCTCGCCTTCTACCTGAAGTCCAAGGTCACCTCGAAGGGGGTGCCCAGCGGGGTGCAGCTGTTCTGGGAAGCCATCACCACGCAGTCGCGCAACCAGATCGAAAGCGCGATCGGGATGAAGATCGCGCCGTTCGTGCTTCCGCTGGCGGTCGCGCTGTTCGTCTTCATCCTGGTGGCCAACTGGTTGTCGGTGTTCCCGTGGCAGTACTCCGACGAGACCGGCATCCACGAGTTCCTCAAGCCGGCGGCCGCCGACATCAACTTCGTGCTGGCGCTGGGCCTGTTCGTCTTCATCTGTTACCACGCCGCCGGCTTCTGGCGCCGCGGTGTGCTCGGCCACCCGGTCAAGCTGGTCAAGGGGCACGTCGCGTTCCTCGCGCCGATCAACATCGTCGAAGAGCTCGCCAAGCCGATCTCGCTGTCTCTCCGACTTTTCGGCAACGTCTTCGCCGGCGGCATCATGGTCACGATCATCGCGCTGTTCCCCGCCTACATCATGTGGGCGCCCAACGCGCTGTGGAAGTCATTCGAGTTGTTCATCGGCGCGATCCAGGCCTTCATCTTCGCGCTGCTGACGATCCTGTACTTCGGCCAGTCGATGGAGCTCGAAGACGAACACCACTGACCCACCGACCGAAAACGCTTCAAACAACCTGATCGACTAAACCCAGACCTGGTAGGACGCCCTGCCAGTTAGCAAGGAGGAAAGAAATGGATCCCACGATCGCTGCCGGCGCGCTCATCGGCGGTGGACTTCTGTTGGGCGGCGGCGCCATCGGCGCGGCCATCGGCGACGGTGTCGTCGGTAGCGCGCTGGTCGAAGGTGTCGCCCGGCAGCCCGAGGCCCAGGGCCGGCTGTTCGTGCCGTTCTTCATCACCGTCGGCCTGGTGGAGGCCATGTACTTCATCAACCTGGCGTTCATGGCGCTGTTCGTCTTCGCCACGCCGGTCGCATAGTCGGACTGGAGAGTCATGGGTGACCTGAGCATCACTGTCCTCGCGGCGGAGGAAGGCGGGCAGAGCAACTTCCTGCTGCCCAACGGCACGTTCATCTTCGTGCTGTTGATCTTCCTGATCGTGCTGGGTGTCATCGCCAAGTTCGTGGTGCCTCCGATCAGCGCGGTTCTGCACGAGCGGGAAGCGATGGTCGCCAAGACCGACCAGGACAACCGGAAGTCCGCTGAGCTGCTCGCCGCAGCACAAGGCGACTCCGCGAAGGTGATGGCCGAGGCGCGACGGGAAGCCTCGGCCATCCGGGACCAGGCGCGTGGCGAAGGCCGGCAGATCCTCGAGGACATGCGCTCGCGCGCGAACGACGAGGTCACGGCCACGGTGACGCGGACCAACGAGGAACTGGCGCAGCAGGGCAGCGCGACTGCCGAGGAGCTGCGGTCGTCGATCGAGACGCTTTCGGAGACGTTGGCCGGCCGGGTGCTCGGGGTCGATGTCGCGAACGCGCCAACGAGCCAGGGACGGTAGGCATGTCGACATTCATCGGTCAGTTCATCGGGTTCTTGGTCATCGTGTTCCTGGTGGTTCGCTACGTGGTTCCGCCGGTGCGGAACATGATGCGGACCCAGCAGGAGACGGTGCGCCAGCAGCTCGATGACAGTGCCACGGCGGCCGAAAAGGTCGCCAAGGCCGACGAGCAGCACGCCGCGGCGCTCGCCGAGGCCGAGGCCGAAGCGGCCCGGGTGGTCGAAGAGGCCCGGGCCGACGCCGAGAAGATCTCCGTGCAGCTGCGGGAGCAGGCCGACGCAGATGTGGAGCGCATCAAGGTGCAGGGCGCCGCGCAGGCCGAACTGCTCCGTCAGCAGCTCATCCGCGAACTGCGCCAGCAGCTGGGCACCGAGTCCGTGCTGCGGGCCCGGCAGCTGGTGAGCGAGCACGTCTCCGACGACGCCAACCGCGCGGCGACCGTCGACCGGTTCCTCGACGAACTCGACGCGATGGCGCCCTCGCTGGCCAACGTCGGCGACACGGCCGGCTCCAAGATGAGGGCCACCAGCCGCGTTGCGCTGCAGGTGGTGATCTCCCGGTTCAACGAACTGACCACCGACGTCCCCGCCGACGGGTTGTCGACCCTGGGCGCGGATCTGGTCGCGGTGGCCAAGCTGCTGACCTCCGAGCCGGTGTTGAGCAAGCACCTCGGCGAGCCGACCGACAACGCCGACGCCAAGGCCAATCTGGTCGAGGCGCTGCTGTCCGGGAAGGTGTCCGACATCACCCTGGAGTTGGTGAAAACCGCGGTGGCGCAACGCTGGTCGAGCGAGGAAGACCTGGCTTACGCGATCCGCTACGCAGCCCGGCTGGCGCTGCTGCTGCGCGCGGAGCGAAACAACGAGGCCGCCGAGGTCGAAGACCAGCTCTTCCGGTTCAGCCGCATCCTCGACGGCGAGTCCGAGCTCAGCGCACTGCTGAGTGACTACACCACCCCCGTCGAGGGCCGGATCGCACTGCTCGACCGGCTGCTGGCGAACCAGGCCAACGAATCCACCAAAGCGCTGCTCGCGCAGACCGTCGAGCTGCTACACGGGGAGCGGGCCGACGAGGCGGTGCGCGACCTCGCCGAGCTGGCGGTCTCGCGCCGCGGCGAGGTGGTCGCCAACGTCAGCGCCGCCGCCGCGCTCAGTGACGGCCAGCGGGCCCGCCTGACCGAGCTGCTGACCCGCATCTACAGCCATCCGGTGTCGGTGCAGTTGCACGTCGACCCCTCCTTGCTGGGCGGCCTCACGGTCACCGTCGGCGACGAGGTCATCGACGGCTCGCTGTCGTCGCGGCTCGCGTCAGCCGAGACCCGGCTACCCGACTGACCCGCAGCCCCCAATCCACCCAGACCATTGAGAACACAACAGGCAGGAAGCGAAAAGCCATGGCAGAGTTGACTATCTCGGCTGCTGACATCCAGGGAGCGATCGAGGACTACGTCTCCTCTTTCGCCGCCGGGTCCGAGCGTGAAGAGGTCGGGACCGTTATCGACGCCGGCGACGGTATCGCCCACGTCGAGGGTCTGCCCTCGGTCATGACTCAGGAGCTGCTCGAGTTCCCCGGCGGCGTCCTCGGCGTCGCGCTGAACCTCGACGAGCACAGCGTCGGCGCCGTGATCCTCGGTGACTTCGAGAACATCGAAGAAGGCCAGCAGGTCAAGCGCACCGGCGAGGTGCTCTCGGTGCCGGTCGGTGACGGATTCCTCGGCCGGGTGATCAACCCGCTGGGTCAGCCGATCGACGGCCAGGGCGACATCGCTTCCACCGAGCGCCGCGCGCTCGAGCTGCAGGCGCCGTCGGTGGTGCAGCGCCAGAGCGTCAGCGAGCCGCTGCAGACCGGCATCAAGGCGATCGACTCGATGACTCCGATCGGGCGCGGCCAGCGCCAGCTGATCATCGGCGACCGCAAGACCGGCAAGACCGCGGTGTGCGTGGACACGATCCTCAACCAGCGCAAGGCCTGGGAGACCGGTGACCCCAAGCAGCAGGTGCGCTGCGTCTACGTCGCCATCGGCCAGAAGGGCACCACGATCGCCTCGGTCAAGCGGGCGCTCGAAGAGGGCGGCGCGATGGAGTACACCACCATCGTCGCCGCACCCGCCTCGGACTCGGCCGGCTTCAAGTGGCTCGCGCCCTACACCGGTTCGACCATCGGCCAGCACTGGATGTACGACGGCAAGCACGTGCTGATCGTGTTCGACGACCTCACCAAGCAGGCCGACGCCTACCGCGCGATCTCGCTGCTGCTGCGCCGCCCGCCGGGCCGCGAGGCGTTCCCCGGCGACGTGTTCTACCTGCACTCCCGCCTGCTGGAGCGTTGCGCGAAGCTCTCCGACGAACTCGGTGGTGGCTCGCTGACCGGCCTGCCGATCATCGAGACCAAGGCCAACGACATCTCGGCGTTCATTCCGACCAACGTCATCTCCATCACCGACGGGCAGTGCTTCCTGGAGAGCGACCTGTTCAACCAGGGTGTGCGGCCGGCCATCAACGTCGGTGTCTCGGTGTCGCGCGTCGGTGGCGCCGCACAGATCAAGGCCATGAAGGAGGTGGCCGGCTCGCTGCGTCTGGAGCTCTCGCAGTTCCGCGAGCTGGAGTCGTTCGCCGCCTTCGCCTCGGACCTGGACGCCGCCTCGAAGGCCCAGCTGGACCGTGGCGCCCGTCTGGTGGAGTTGCTCAAGCAGCCGCAGTACACCCCGTATGCCGTCGAGGATCAGGTCGTGTCGATCTTCCTGGGCACCGGCGGCCACCTCGACTCCGTTCCGGTCGATGACGTCGCACGTTTCGAGACCGAGCTGCTCGAGCACGTCAAGGCTTCCCACGACGACATCCTCGAGGGCATCCGGGAGACCAAGAAGCTCTCCGAGGAGGCCGAGGAGAAGCTGTCCGGCGTGATCAACGAGTTCAAGAAGGGCTTCGCGGCCTCCGACGGAAGCTCGGTGGTCAACGAGGCGGAGACCGAGGCCATGGACGAAGAAGACGTCCAGAAGGAGTCGGTCAAGGTCCGTAAGCCGGCGGGCAAGTAGGCACCGGAGAGGCGTTGAGGGGTCTGGAGAGCTAAATGGCTGCAACACTGCGTGAGCTGCGCGGGCGTATCCGTTCCGCCGGGTCGATCAAGAAGATCACCAAGGCCCAGGAACTGATCGCCACCTCGCGGATCGGCAAGGCGCAGGCCCGAGTCGAGGCGGCTCGGCCCTACAGCACCGAGATCACCAGCATGCTCACCGAGCTGGCCAGCGCGAGCGCGCTGGACCATCCGCTGCTGGTGCCCCGGGAGTCGGCCAAACGCGCCGGCGTGCTGGTGGTGTCCTCGGACCGCGGTCTGTGCGGGGCCTACAACGCGAACGTGCTGCGGCAGGCCGAGGAGCTCTTCTCGCTGCTGCGCGACGAGGGTAAGAACCCGGTGCTCTACGTCGTCGGCCGCAAAGCGTTGGGTTACTTCAACTTCCGCCAGCGCACGGTGACCGAGTCGTGGACCGGCTTCTCCGAGCGGCCCGACTACGAGCACGCCCGCGACATCGCCGACACCCTGGTCACGGCCTTCATGTCGGGCGCCGACGACGACGGTGACGAGCCCGGAGCCGACGGCATTCTCGGCGTCGACGAGCTGCACATCGTGTTCACCGAGTTCAAGTCGATGCTCTCGCAGACGGCGGTGGCACGGCGGATCGCGCCGATGGTCGTCGAGTACGTCGAGGATGAACGCCCCGATGACGGCCCGCGGACGTTGTTCTCGTTCGAGCCCGACGCCGAGACGCTGTTCGACGCGCTGCTGCCGCGTTACATCGCCACCCGGGTGTATGCGGCACTGCTGGAGGCGGCGGCGTCGGAATCGGCATCCCGGCGACGGGCGATGAAGTCGGCGACCGACAACGCCGACGAGCTGATCAAGGGACTGACCCTGGCGGCCAACCGCGAACGTCAGGCCCAGATCACCCAGGAAATCAGCGAGATCGTCGGCGGCGCCAACGCGCTGGCCGACGCCAAATGACCTTCAGTAGTACGGCCCGTAAGGAAGCGAAGAGAAAATGACTGCAACCGCAGAAGCCAAAGAGACCACGGGTCGCGTGGTTCGCATCACCGGCCCGGTCGTCGACGTCGAGTTCCCGCGCGGCGCCGTACCGGAACTGTTCAACGCGCTGCACGCCGACATCTCCTACAAGGAGCTGTCGAAGACGCTGACCCTCGAGGTCGCCCAGCACCTGGGCGACAACCTGGTGCGCACCATCTCGATGCAGCCGACCGACGGGCTGGTCCGCGGCGTGGAGGTGACCGACACCGGTAACTCGATCTCGGTGCCGGTCGGTGACGGCGTCAAGGGCCACGTGTTCAACGCCCTCGGCGACTGCCTCGACGAGCCGGGCTACGGCAAGGACTTCGATCACTGGTCGATCCACCGCAAGCCGCCGGCCTTCTCGGATCTGGAGCCCCGCACCGAGATGCTGGAGACCGGTCTGAAGGTCGTCGACCTGCTGACGCCGTACGTGCGTGGCGGCAAGATCGCCCTGTTCGGCGGTGCCGGCGTGGGCAAGACGGTGCTCATCCAGGAGATGATCAACCGTATTGCCCGTAACTTCGGCGGCACCTCGGTGTTCGCCGGGGTGGGGGAGCGCACCCGTGAGGGCAACGACCTGTGGGTGGAGCTCGAGGACGCCAACGTGCTCAAGGACACCGCGCTCGTGTTCGGTCAGATGGACGAACCGCCGGGCACCCGTATGCGTGTCGCGCTGTCGGCGCTGACCATGGCGGAGTTCTTCCGTGACGAGCAGGGCCAGGACGTGCTGCTGTTCATCGACAACATCTTCCGGTTCACCCAGGCGGGCTCGGAGGTGTCGACGCTGCTCGGCCGTATGCCGTCGGCGGTGGGTTACCAGCCCACGCTGGCCGACGAGATGGGTGAGCTCCAGGAGCGCATCACCTCGACGCGTGGCCGCTCGATCACCTCGATGCAGGCCGTGTACGTGCCCGCCGACGACTACACCGACCCGGCCCCGGCGACCACGTTCGCCCACCTCGACGCGACCACCGAGCTTTCCCGCGCGGTGTTCTCGAAGGGCATCTTCCCCGCGGTGGATCCGCTGGCGTCGTCGTCGACGATCCTGGACCCGGCGGTGGTCGGCGACGAGCACTACCGCGTCGCCCAGGAAGTCATCCGGATCCTGCAGCGCTACAAGGACCTTCAGGACATCATCGCGATCCTCGGTATCGACGAGCTCTCCGAGGAGGACAAGCAGCTGGTCAACCGGGCCCGCCGTATCGAGCGCTTCCTGAGCCAGAACATGATGGCTGCCGAGCAGTTCACCGGGCAGCCCGGCTCGACGGTGCCGCTCAAGGAGACCATCGAGGCCTTCGACAAGCTGGCCAAGGGTGACTTCGACCATCTGCCCGAGCAGGCGTTCTTCCTGATCGGTGGCCTCGACGACCTGGCCAAGAAGGCCGAGAGCCTCGGCGCGAAGCTGTGATCGTGGTGTTCAGGCGGACCAGAGGGGTGGTGTGACATGGCGGAGTTGAACCTCGAGATCGTCGCCGTGGAACGCGAGTTGTGGACCGGAGCGGCGACGTTCCTGTTCACCCGCACCACCGCCGGTGAGATCGGCATCCTGCCGAACCACATCCCGCTCGTCGCCCAGTTGGTCGACGACGCGATGGTGCGGGTCGAGCGGGAAGGCGAGGACGACCTGCGGATCGCGGTGGACGGCGGCTTTCTGTCGGTCACCGAGGAGGCCGTGCGGATCCTCGTGGAGAAGGCGCAGTTCGAGTCCGAGATCGATTCCGATGCGGCCAAGCAGGACTCGGAGTCTGACGATCCCAGGACCGCAGCCTGGGGCCGCGCGCGGCTGCGCGCCCTGGGGCAGATCGACTAGCAGGCGGGCTCATGAGCGCGTCCATGGTGTTCATGGTCGCGCTGGTGTGTGTGCTCACACTGGTCGTCTTCGTGCTGTTCTACCGGCTGTGGAAACTGCGTCAGGTCGGCGGCACCGCGGCGATCCTGCGGGACGTGCCCGCGGTGGCCGGGCACGGCTGGCGCCACGGCGTGGTGCGCTACCGGGGTGACGAGGCCGGTTTCTACCGGCTGTCGAGCCTGCGCTGGTGGCCTGATCGCCGGTTGACCCGGCGGGGTCTGGAGGTCGTGGCGCGGCGCTCTCCGCGTGGCGACGAGTTCGACATCATGACCAACGAGATCGTGATCCTCGAACTGCGCGATACCGGGCCCGAACGCGGCCGCGGATACGAGATCGCCCTGGACAGGGGCGCGTTGACGGCTTTCACCTCCTGGCTGGAGTCGCGCCCGTCGCCCCGGGCCCGTCGACGGAGCCATTGACCCGGGCCGGGCCGGGTCAACGTCCTTGGCCGCCGCCGGGGGTCCAGAGCACGTCACCGTCCGGGTTGGCCGCGCGGGACAGGATGAACAGCAGGTCCGAGAGACGGTTGAGGTACTTGGCCGGCAGGACGCTGACCGAGTCGCCGTGCGCGTCGAGGGCCTGCCAGGCCGAACGTTCGGCACGTCGGGCCACCGTCCGGGCGACGTGCAGCAGCGCTGACAGCGGTGTGCCGCCGGGCAGCACGAACGAGTTGAGCGCAGGCAGCCCCTCGTTGAACTCGTCACACCAGGCTTCGAGCCGGTCGATGTAACTCTGCTGGACACGCAGCGGGGGGTACTCAGGATTCTCGACGACCGGCGTGGACAGGTCTGCGCCGGCGTCGAACAGGTCGTTCTGGATCTGGCGGAGCACGTCGAGCAGACGCTCGCCGGGATCGCCCAGTGCCACCGCGACTCCGATGGCGGCGTTGACCTCATCACAGTCCGCGTAGGCCGCCAGCCGGAGGTCGTTCTTGGAAACCCGGCTGAAATCGGACAGGCCGGTGGTCCCGTCGTCGCCGGTGCGGGTATAGATCCGGGTGAGGTGGACAGCCATGGACAAAACGCTACGGCAACCGGGCCGCACCGAGCACGGTGGCCAGCGGCTCGGCAGCCTGACATGGTCCGGCGGGCTGTTTACACTAACCGGCGTGAGCGAGCATTTCGTGGTGACCGGCGGAGGCCGGTTGTCGGGCGAAGTCGCCGTCGGGGGAGCCAAGAACAGTGTCCTGAAGTTGATGGCGGCCTCGCTGCTCGCGGACGGCACCAGCACCATCACCAATTGCCCGGACATCCTCGACGTGCCGCTGATGGCCGAGGTCCTGCGGGGGCTCGGCGCAACGGTCGAACTCGACGGCGACGTCGTGCGGATCACCTCTCCCGACGAGCCCAAGTACGACGCGGACTTCGCGGCGGTCCGCCAGTTCCGCGCGTCGGTGTGTGTCCTGGGGCCGTTGGTGGGGCGGTGCAAGCGAGCCAAGGTGGCACTGCCCGGCGGTGATGCGATCGGCTCCCGGCCCCTGGACATGCATCAGGCCGGGCTGCGCCAGTTGGGCGCCCGGTGCAATATCGAGCACGGCTGCGTGGTGGCCGAGGCGGACCATCTGCACGGCGCGGAGATCCAACTGGAGTTCCCCTCGGTGGGCGCGACCGAGAACATCCTGATGGCTGCCGTGCTGGCCGACGGCGTGACGACCATCCACAACGCCGCCCGCGAACCCGACGTCGTCGATCTGTGCACGATGCTCAACCAGATGGGTGCGCAGATCACCGGTGCCGGATCGCCAATCCTGACCATAACCGGTGTGGAACGGCTCTATCCGACCCAGCACCGGGTGATCGGGGACAGGATCGTCGCGGCGACCTGGGGTATCGCGGCCGCGATGACCCGTGGCGACATCTCGGTGACCGGTGTGGATCCGGCCCATCTGCAGCTGGTGTTGCACAAGTTGCACGATGCCGGGGCGACGGTGACCCAGAACGACAACGGGTTCCGGGTGGTGCAGTACGACCGGCCGAAAGCGGTCAACGTCGCGACCCTGCCGTTCCCCGGCTTCCCCACCGATCTGCAACCGATGGCGATCGGTCTGGCCGCGGTCGCCGATGGAACGTCGATGATCACCGAGAACGTCTTCGAGGCGAGGTTCCGCTTCGTGGAGGAGATGATCAGGCTCGGCGCCGACGCCCGCACCGACGGTCACCATGCGGTGGTGCGCGGAATCCCGCAGCTGTCGAGCGCGCCGGTGTGGTCGTCGGACATCCGTGCCGGCGCCGGGCTGGTGCTGGCGGGTCTGGTGGCCGACGGTGACACCGAGGTGCACGACGTCTTCCACATCGATCGCGGCTACCCCCGGTTCGTGGAGAATCTGCTCGCGCTCGGGGCCGAGATCGAACGGGTCGTCTAAGCGCTGCGGAGCGCCGAAACCGGGCGTAAGCTGGTCATTTGGGCGTACGCGCGACAGCGCGTAGTATTTCCTTTCAGAAGCCAACGGCCCGGTCCGAACGGATTCCGAGCGGACAGAGTGGACGGGGCTTGACCTCCCTGACCGGAATGATCTAAGCTGGCAGGGTTGCCCGAAACCGGGATATGTTGTTTGAGAACTCAATAGTGTGTTTGGTGGTTTTTGTTTGTTGTTTTTTGCCATGCTCTGACTTCCCGTGTTGGGGTGTGGTTTTTTTGTGATGCCAGTTTTTGGTGTTTTTGTTTGTTAGGTCAGATTTTTCTGAACTGCCTTTTTTGGTTTTTGTTTGGAGAGTTTGATCCTGGCTCAGGACGAACGCTGGCGGCGTGCTTAACACATGCAAGTCGAACGGAAAGGCTCCTT